>JALWQS010000165.1 GCA_027083015.1 Candidatus Woesearchaeota archaeon | reverse complement strand
ATTATCATCTTTGACAACTTCAGGTTGGTCATTTCTACTAAAATTAGCTCTATTGATAAAAATATCATATAAATTTTCTTTTTTCTCGCTTATATTTTTAGAGTGCAATAATGCTAATTGTTTTGCATGAATTATTAGAAGATCTTTAGTCCATTGCTTGACCTTTTTTCCTCTAATGAAAGATTGGATCATAAACGAATTAGGAATTATTTCTTTAGAATCATCAAAAACCAAAGGTTTTGGGCCAAATCCTGCGGGTAACCTCTTTAAAACTTTAAATTCATTTTTTAATGTCAATTCCAATTCTTCACGAAAAGAAATTCTAAAAACGAATTTTTTGCTATTCACTGAAGCAAGATATATCAAATGATTCTCCCCATTCCCTAAAGTATTAACTTCAATATTTTGTTCTTCAAGAGCATCTAAATCTAATTCTTTTTGATGATATTTTAGAGCCTTTTTTATTTTATTAATCATATATTTGTTAAATCACTAACCGCCTTATAAATCTTTCAATCTTCAAGAAGAATGGAAATCCTCTGAGTTAAAGAAAAATTTAATTATCATTATCCTATATATTCTTTCCATATCTTTAATCATCGACTTCATGGAGTATCTGTTCCGTATGAGCTATCTTTTTCCAGTCACTTTTAGGCCAACCATCATTCTTCCTATCTTTCATGTTGTCTTTGATATCTAAATTATTATACGCTTCGAACCTGAAGATTGCTGCTGCGATAGAAGCAACAGTCTTAGGAGAAAGAGTCTTTCGAATAAACTTTTCTATCATCTTATTGTCCTGAAGAAATGTCGTTGAAAGCAAACCACGCCTGAACTTAGAATCATCGATGATCATTCTGGAGAATGCGATTGAGTTAGGGACACCTTTAATCTTAAAAGAATCTAAAGCCTTGACCATACGATCGACAGCCGCCTTTCTCGTCTTTCCCACAACCATTATCTTGGCCAGTAAAGAATCATAAACCGTGGATATCTTATATCCGTCAAAAATCGCAGAGTCCATACGGATAAAATCAAAAGATGGGAAGGTAACTTTATCAATTGTCCCTTCAAAAGGTCTGAAACCTGCCCTGATATTCTCAGCAAGGATACGACACTCAATAGCATGATGCTTAATCCTAATATCCGATTGCTTCCAACGGAGGTGTCTACCCTCAGCAATCCTGATCTGTTCATCAACAATATCAATGTTGGTAACGAGCTCAGAAACTCCATGTTCAACCTGGATACGAGGGTTGATCTCAAGAAAATAAAACTTTCGTCGGGGAGTAAACAAGAACTCTATAGTGCCTGCACCAACAAAATCTATCTTATCGATAAGCTTCCTGACTAAAACCTGAGCTTTTCTTCTCTCTAAAGAACTTAAAACAACAGAAGGAGACTCCTCGATGATCTTCTGAAAACGCCGTTGAATGCTGCATTCTCTCTCAGGAAAGATGACCGACTGTCCGAATCTGTCACGAAGAAACTGAAACTCAATATGTCTTCCTCTGATCATCTTTTGAGCGAAGAACGGGGGCTTATCAGGATTCTTAAGAAGATCCTTGTCCTCGCGAAGAAACCTATCAAACATTTTCTTATCAAGGATAGCTTTTATGTTCTTTCCTCCGCCACTAAATACGGGCTTTATCATCAAAGGAAGCCCATGTTTCTTATAGAAAGTCTTCAGGACTTTATGATCAGAAAGCACATCACTTACCGGCAGGACAGATATCCCAATACTCTCAGCAATATCTCTTGTAACAATATTGTTAGAGGCAGCACTCAGAGTTTTCAAAGAAGGGCCGATAAATACAATACCCTCTTCATTGCAGATCTTAGGAAAATCAGGGTTTTCTGATTGAAAACCATAACCTGGGTGAATAGCGTCACAACCAAGTCTCTTAGCAAGAGAGACCATACGGGAGATATTAAGATAAGTCTCCTCTAAGGAATCACCATCTATCTTCACATACTTATCGCAATTTCTCTTGATTAGCCTGTTCTGATCATCTGGAGCATAGACTACAATCGTCTTTATACCTCTTTTTTTACAACTGCGTATAATTCTGAGAGCTATCTCTCCTCTGTTAGCAATCAGGATCTTCTTGAATGCAATCATCTTTCGTCATACCTCATATCTAATCAATCATACTTTTCAATTTCCATTAATAATTGGCCTTTTTCAATAACCCTGCCCGGCTTAGTAAGAACCCTCACAACTCTTCCTGAAAACTCTGCTAAAATATCATTCTGAAGTTTCATAGAGAGTATCTGAATAAGTTTCTGGCCCGCTTTGACCTCATCATTCTCTTTGACGACAACACTCTGGACAATGCCTTTCAAAGGAGCAAAGATTTTACCATCGTTTGAGTTAAGGCTTTCAAGATCTACATGAAAAATGTCATTATTGAGGTGGATGAGATATTCATGTTCAGAAATCTTGAGGATGCTTTCATCATGATCAGCTTCTTGATCCTTTAAGGTAAGAAAACTATCAAGATTCTTATGATACTCTTCACTATCCGTAAAGAACAAGTGTCCATCAATCTTAAGCTTCATCTTTAAAATTATCCTCAAGACTATAAAGGAATATTGCCGTGTTTCCTGGCAGGTCTCTTGACCCTTTTGGTCTTAAGCAGGTCAAGGATATTTATAAGTTCTTTTCTCGTCTCTGAAGGTTCAATTATCTTATCAACAAAACCTGCTTCAGCAGCGGCATAAGGATTAAGAAATTCTTTCTCATACTCATCAATCATGGTTTTTATATCCTCATGGTCTTTGAACAGGATGTCTGCAGCTTGCTGCGAGCCCATAACAGCGATACGAGCTATAGGCCATGAAAGAACAGCATCATAACGAAGACCCTTAGAAGCCAGAACGATATAAGCTCCGCCAAAAGCTTTTCTAAGAACAATAGATACTTTTGGAACAGAAGCTTCAGCATATGCAAAAAGAAGATCAGCCCCGTGCTTGATGATGCCTCTGTGTTCCTGATCCTTTCCAGGAAGATACCCCGGAGTATCAACAAGATTAACTATCGGGATATTAAAAGAATCGCAGAACCTGACGAACCTTGAAGCCTTAGCAGATGCATCTATATCTATACAGCCGGCGAGGTTTTCTGGTTGATTAGCAACAACACCCACGACAGAATTGTTTAGGCGAGCAAAGCCTGTTATGATATTCTTAGCAAATCTGGAATGAACTTCCATAAAACTATTTTTATCAAAAACTTGCTCAATGATCTTAAGCATGCTGTAGGATTTTTTAGGATCAGAAGGAACAATAGAAGAAAGTTTCCGACTCGAACCAAAACCTTTATCAAACCGTTTTAGCAAAGGGGGGTCACTCATATTGTTAGAAGGGAGATAACTTAAAAGCTTGCGTACACGCATCAAGGAAGCGGTTTCTGAAGAATCCTCAAAGTGAGCGATTCCACTTAACTCTGCATGGATCTGAGCACCACCAAGATTCTCAAGAGAAACTTTCTCACCCAAAACGCTTTTGACAACCTTAGGGCCGGTGATAAACATCTTGCTGATACCCTTCACCATAAAGACAAAATCAGTCAAAGCAGGAGAATAAACAGCGCCTCCAGCACAAGGACCCAGGACAACAGAGATTTGAGGGACAATACCCGAAGCTTTTGCGTTTCCATAAAAGATATTGGCGTATCCTTCCAAGGAATGGATGCCTTCTTCAATCCTGGCACCGCCGGAATCTTCAATACCTATGATCGGATGACCTGTCTTGATAGCGAGATTGATCACTTTCTGGATCTTCTTAGCATGCATCTCTCCCACAGTACCGCCTTTCTGAGTGAAGTCTTGAGAATAAACATACACTTTACGACCATCAATAAGACCAAAACCTGTTATTACCCCATCACAGATAAGACCCTCTTCTTCATATCGAGGTCTTACGAACAGGTCCAATTCATGAAAACTGCCCTTATCAAGAAGCAGGTTTATCCTTTCACGCGCAGTAAGCTTACCATGCTTACGTTGCTTGGAATTAGCTATCTTCTTAAGAGAATATTTTTTTTCTCTGAGATCCTTAAGGTTTATCTTCCAGCTCATACAAGAAAACCTCCATTAGCAGGAATGACTGCGCCTGTAGTGTAAGTTGCATCTGTAGCTAAGAAGAGAACAATTTTAGCAATTTCCTCAGGTCTTCCCAGACGAGCAAGAGGAGTATTATCAAGATAGCTTTCAAGAAATTTTTCACTACCTTTAATGATATCAGTATCAACTGCTCCAGGAGCAACAGCATTAACAAGGATGTTATGCTTAGCAGCCTCTAAAGCGAGGGACTTAGTGAGACCAATAATGCCCCATTTAGAGGCAGCATAATTACACTGACCAAAAGCGCCAGTCTGTCCGTAAACAGAAGCAATATTTATGATCCTGCCACTACCATTTTCAATCATATGATTGATGAGAGAGCGTGAGCAATTAAACACCCCTCCTAAATTAATATTGAGAACAGCATCCCATTCCTCAAAACTCATCTTTTTCAAAAGTGCAGGACGAACGATACCTGCATTGTTCACAAGAATATCTATATGCCTAAACTGTTCAATAGCTTTGGAAACCATCTGTTTTACCATACCTCTATCAGAAACATCTGCTTGGATCTTCAAGACCTTAACACCATGCTTAAGAAGTTCTTTTTCAGTAGCAGTAGCAGCTTCTTCATTATGAGCATAATTAAGAACTATATTACAACCATTCTTAGCGAATTCAACGGCAATAGCTTTACCAATACCTCTGGAAGAACCTGTTATTAAAGCAGTCTGACCTTTAAGAGTCATAAAACTCACCTCTTTTCTATATTAACACATGATTTTGGCAAATAAAGGACTTTATTATTAACTTATTAAGATTTCGCTTATAAAGAGCACTCATCGCTTTCTCTTCAGAAAAAACTCTGCAATTCTCTGTTTAGCAAAAGGTGTTCCTAAACAATCCAAGAACCTGTTGATCTCTTCAGATGTGATATTTTTTGATACTGCCTTAAGAGCCAGATCTTTGATGGCCTTGATAGCTACAGGATTACGATGGTCAATGTTACCTGCGAGCTCTTCAGCTCTCTTAATCAGGCTTCGTTTAGGAACAATCTCATTGATAAGCCCTATATTCAAAGCTTCTTTAGCGGAGATGAACCTGCCAGTCATCAGCATATCAAAAGCCCGACGTTTACCTACCTGTCGGACCAACCTTCTGATACCATCAGCACCAGGGATAAGACCTAACTTTATCTCAGGAAGACTGAATAAGCTATCAGGCGAAGCGATAATAATATCAGAAGCCATAGCCAACTCCAAACCCCCTCCGAGGCAATAACCAGAAACAGCGCTTATGAATATCTTATCAGAGCGTTCCATCATATCAAGCAGACCAGTGGCTTCTTTTGCGATCTTGCGCACTTCACCGCGGGTCGATAAAAAATCCTTTATATTAAATCCTGTGCTAAAACTGTGTTTGTTACCGTATAAGATTATGCTTGAAGTGTCCTTTTTTTTTATTTCAGAACTGATAATAGTGTAAATGTCATTAAGAGTTTTCTTGTCAATTATGATATACTTACTTTTGGCATTTAAGATCAAGGTCGTGATGCCTTCTTTTCTTTTTATGCTTACATTACCTGTCTTAATCTTCATTCTACTCGCCTATAACATCTCTTTTGTCACACCATCGCATGATATTTGCGCCCCAAGCCAGACCTGCACCGTAAGCGACATTAACGATTAGATTGCCTCTTTTGAGGAGACCCTTCTTTTTAGCTTCGTCGAGAACAGTAATCAATGAACCGCCTCCTATGTTTCCATATTTATGGATATTTGTAAGAGTCTTATTCATAGGAAGGCCTAAAGAAGCCAGACCTTGCTTTATAATGTTAAGATTAGCTTGGTGAGAGAATACATAATCAATATCCTTTATCTTGAGTTTTTCTTTTTCAAGAACCTTATTAACAGACTCGGAAAATTTTTCTATAGCAAATTTGTAAATCTCTTTTCCATTCATATAGATCTGAAGCTCCCCATTCTCAAAACTTTCAGGGGTTATCAGTTTCTTAGAACCGCCGACGAATATCCCCAAGTTCTCAGCACCTTCAGCATTTGATCCAATGTATGAATTCAAGAAGCCCAAACCTTGTTTGACGCGCTTAAGGACGATAGCTCCGGCACCATCACCAAAAATAACAGAAGTAACCCTGCTATGAGGATATTTTGAGAAAACTTCCCCATGTACTATAAGAACAGTCTTAGCTCTTCCAGACTCTATAAGACTCGCACCTAATTCGGTAGAGTAGATGAACCCTGCACATATTATATTAAGGTCAATAGCAAAAGCATTCTTGGCTCCGATAGCCTTCTTCACAATATTTCCTGTCAGAATGCTTGCCATGTAATCATGGCTCATAGCACCGACAATAATCACATCAACATCTTCAGATTTTGTATCTGCATCTTTCAAAGCTTTCTTAGCAGCAGGGATAAGAAGGTCAGAAAGAGCTTTATGACTAGCTATAAACCTTCTTGAACGAATACCTGTCTTAGTTTTAATCCATTCATCAGAGGTATCAATAAGTTTCTCAAGTTCTTTATTAGAAACTGAACGGGCCGGAAAATAACTTCCCAATCCAACAATACCTGCATTAAACCTCTTTTTCATGTTATTATCATAACTCCTTAAGTATTTAAATGTACCTTTAAAATCAGAATATAATAACTTTTTGATTTCTAATATTTGCTTTTTAAAGGGTGAAGATATATTTTTATAGGTGGCTCCTATAATCAGGGTCATGCTCACCTTACAAGATCTGTTAAAATATTGGGAATTAAATGGGAATCCAATAATAGAACCTGAAGATGACAGGTTTGGTGCCCGGTTGGGAGTAGCAGCAGATACTGTGAGAGAATCGTTGGATCATTATCTTGATACAGGAGGGGCTACAGAGGATCTGGCCAGAATCTTATATCCTGTCCTGCGCAGAGGCTTGGTTGTAGACGGAACACATAAGATCTTTTCTTTAGATGATATCCTGATGGCAGATCTTATCAGTACGGAAGCATACTTTTTGTTATCTATGGCTATGAAGTTATCAATAGGAGATTTCTTTTATCATTATGAGTCTGTTGCAGAACATTATTCTTCAGATCATAAGTTTTTTGAGCTTGGTCCCTTACAAGGAAGCGACATAGTCCTTGAAAGTGGTTCAAGTCTTAAAGGTATAAGCGGAAGAAACTTCAAGACCGCGCTTAGGCTTCTGAGATCGCAGTACGGGAATAAACAGGTAAAGAAACTATTATCTCTTCTGAACATGTTCATAGTTGATGAAAGATACCAGATTAATCTGGACTCTCTGGTCAGTGCGGAAAATTGGTATTCCGCAGGTTTTGCGCAGAATTTTATAGAGTTTGTTAAGGTATTGAGCGGAAATGATTGGT
Source organism: Candidatus Woesearchaeota archaeon (assembly GCA_027083015.1). Lineage (GTDB taxonomy): Archaea > Nanobdellota > Nanobdellia > Woesearchaeales > UBA11576 > UBA11576. The sequence goes on along the minus strand of JALWQS010000165.1, from coordinate 2,472 downwards.
TTATTGATCAGATCGGCAAGAATAATATACCCAAAGCAATAAAAGCTTTTGGTCAATCGATGTCCGCAGCACAAAGTTTCCATTATATCTCTTCTTTTTCTTCAAAATATGTAACATATACGAGGATAAAAACAGTGGCAGGAGGAGATGGATTTGCAGTAGTAAGATTGTATGTTGACGATTCTTTAGGCCATTATACTCTTCAAGCCCGAGCGAATGGTTGTCATATATCCGGTAAGACAATGGAGTCGATACCTGATAAGGGTTATGGTCTTGAATTGACGGGTTCTATAGAGACAGTCTGTGCAGTGGATGGTGTAAGAGATATATCTCCTAGGGATCTTCCATTAAGGATGGATCCTAAATTGCGAAGAGAGATCTTATCCAGAGAACCTGGGAAGAAATATGATTATTGCGAAAAGGTATATACTTGGAAACCAGAAGTTACAGGTTGGAGAAAATTTTTCATAATCAGTACCAGAAGCGAAGAAAAACAATTAGGAATAATTCCTTCTTTGTCAGATCTTAAAAAGCAGCCAGCAAGGAGTATAGTAAGAATAGCAAAACTAGCACTAGCACTGACTCCGTTAGGTGCATATGCGGCACAGAAGGAATTGCAGGAAAAGAACGATGTCATAAGATTCCAGTCTGAGACGATAGAAGAAGGGATGAAAGAGAATGAGGACCTATCAGCAAGATTATCAGTCCAATCAGTAAGACAGATAGATGAAACACATGGCATCCTGTGGCGAGTAAGCTCTTCTTATGCAATGTATCAAAGGGCAATAGCAGAAGATGATAAGCTAAAAGCAAGCGAAGCATTAAGAACTCTTCAAAAAGCAACATTGGAGCACCCTTACATCAGAGAGTTAGAATCAATCTCAGGAAGTGTTCAAAAAGAAGAACTTAAGAAGCGCTTGAAAAATGCCCACTTATACGCTATATTCGGGAAACTTGTCGGTGATGAACTAAAGCCAGAACCCGATCTGGGACATAATATGATATTCTTCTTTGAACTTCCTGGTGATGAAAAAGTGTTCGTGAAGAAATTTGATTTCTTCGAAGCAGCAAGATCCGAGATCACTTTCTATGAATGGTTGAGAAAAAGGACTGGAGAGCAAAGAACAAATTTTCCTGTTCCTGAAGTGTTGGCTTGCCAGACATTAAAGACCATTGGAGAGGATGGTAAAACTAAAGATCTGCCAATAATATTGATGGAAAACATGGAAGGAAGCAATATGCACATGTTTTTACAGGCTATGAACCAGCATTTAGGTATTGATAAGCCTGTCGTCAAAAGGATAAAAGAGTCATTACTTGAGCAGATTGTAGATGACCTTGCTTTCATATTGAATGAATCGGAACGACAAGAGTATGGAAGCTTAGGTTTTGAGCTTAAGAAACATGCTAAATCGGATGATCTGACACCAGATTATTTTTCTAGAAAACTGATGGATATATTTGACTATTACCTTTCTGACTCCAGAGTAGAAGAGCGGAGTCTGTTATCAAGAAGTATTTCCTTATTCGGCAATTATTTGGCAAGTACAAAAAAAGTTACTTTCTTTGATATGAGCTTAAGAAATGTTGGGGGGCGGTTTAGGGAGATATACAAGAAACTCCTGGAGGATATGTTGAGTGCGGATGCGAAGACCATAGCATCTGAACTTTCAAGATCGATAGATGAGATAACAGACTCTCTGATAAGATTATTGGCTGGTTATTCAGAAGAAACAAGAGGTAAATCATACGAGAATCTAGAAACGATTGCAAAGACTATAATCTCAAGAAGAGTGTATTATGACTGGGAACACATACACAAGAAAACTCTGGAGTATGACGATCTTGCACATGCTATAGACTCGCCGGCTTATCGTTCATCACAAGAAGAAAAGGAAAAGCTGATAAGAAAGTACCTTGAACAAAGGGGAATTCCCGATACCAAAGAGGAACGGGAAAGATTATTGGCAGTGAGTGCCTATAGAAACATAAGGATGATAAAATGGGATAAAGACAGCTTCGGAGGAAAAGAGTGGAAACATTATTTAAGGACTGCCATTGAGGAGCTAACAGAATATATGAGACTGACAGGTCAGGAACCTTTGACTAGTGATTTGGATTCTGAAACAAGAATCGAAAAGACTGAAGAGGCAATAGCCTACATAAGATCCTATCTAGAGGGATGGAACAGATGATAGACCTTCATATGCATTCATCAGAAGATGATGGGAAACTCTCAATAGAAGAGATTGTTGATTTAGCAGCAGAGCAGAACATAACAGCAGGAACAATTGTTGTTCATGATAGGGTGGATAGTCAAGAAAGGATAGTGGAGGCCTGGAGATCAAGAGGGATAGATACTTTTGCAACAAGTGAGCTGACAGGAGTCGATGGGCATTACTTATTCTTTTTTCCAGACCTAAAAGCACAGGAAGATAGGACTTTTCGTGCACGACTGGAAAAGATATATGA
>JALWQS010000164.1 GCA_027083015.1 Candidatus Woesearchaeota archaeon | reverse complement strand
ATTCACCATAAAGAAGCTCAGAATATATCACAACAGGAGTAGGCTGATCTTTTTTCTTTGAATTATCAAGAAGAGTTGCTCGGGTTATGTGAGGCATCTTCTTCAGCATCTTATAGACACTACCTTCAACCTGAAAAGACCTGATACATTGCTCTCTCATAGATGTAAGAAAAGCTTCATGAGGGATCTTCTTAGCTACAAAAGCAGTATCTGTAATCGCGAGTCCGGCTGTAGGATCAAAAACGTATTTTCCAGTAGCATTTCTCATGCGATAAACAACACCCATACCTCCTTCTCCTACCTTCTCAGGATGGATAAGAAGACCTGAAGGAGATTTCTCAGGTTCAATAACTTCAGTTACGAGGCCATCTTTATATACGACAAAAAATGGGTTCCTCTCTTGAGAATCATACCAGATCCTTATATCGCTTGGATCATGACCTTCAGTCAAAGCCCATTCAACAGCAGCACGAGGATAAAATACATAGATCTCTTTAGCTTCGACGTTCTGGTCAATCTCGTATCTTCGCGCTTCTCGAGTCTCCGCAGGGAAAACTTCTTTATGAAGAAGGATGAACCTTCGTTCCTGGTCCCCTTTCTTAGCATCTTCTTTGAGAAATCTTCGTGGGATGCGCTTACCCTGCTTTTTCATCCGAGCCAGCCTTCTTTTCAGTCTGGAAGATGTATTGCTAAGACGAAGCTCAAGGTCAGGATCAAACTCTTCAATAATGGGTAAGCCGGTGCTAGAGACAGGAACATCTAGGTACTTATTCAAAGATGATAGTGGTATGCCTGCTTCAGGACCAAGATGGATACGTCGTAAGTCAAACCAACCATCTCTGAGATAATCCATGAACTCCTTTTCTGTAAGGTTCGTTGATGGTAAAGGCTTAAAAAGATCCGCAACCCATCTTCCATCAGGAGATTTAGTATTAAGAGCTTCAGGGATGGCTTCCAGGCGCATTATGCGTTTTTCAATGAGCCTGCCATATACAAAATCCCTGAGAAAACGATAACCTGAGAATGGATAACGGAGATTATACTCTATATCATCCATTTCTTTTAAAATATCTTCAATGGTTTTCTTAGCCATCTTACCTTAAAACCCTCGCAGGAAGCTTGTAGTCGCTTTATTACTACTTTACAGTAACTATTTATAAATTTTTCCAAAAGATATTTAATATCAGACAAGATACTAAGAGGAAGTTCATCAAAAATAAGCAATACTTTCCAAAAGACAAACAAAACAAGAAATAAACGAAGGCATCAAATAAGACATAAACAAACACAAGGTGGTATCATGCCAAAAAATAAGGTAGCAATCATAACAGGCGGTTCAAAAGGAATAGGCCTGGCAATAGCGCAAGAACTAGCAAAAAATGGTGCGAAAGTAGTCATAGCAGATATAGATGAAAAGAACGGGTCAACCGCAGCAAAAAAAGTTGGGGGGCTCTTCATAAGATGCGACGTAAGCAATGAAAAAGATGTCAAGAACATGATAGAAGAGACAACAAAAAGATACTCGGTAATCAACATACTGGTAAATACAGCAAAGGTCTATATGTACAAGAACATAAAGCATGTAACAACAGCCCAGTGGACCAGCTCAATAAACGTCAACATAAACGGGTTATTCTTCCTTGTAAAACACAGCTTACCATTACTGGAAGAAACAAAAGGAGTCATTGTAGAAGTAGCTTCAGGATTGGGAATGCCACTAGAAAGAGAAAGCGCACCATACATCGTATCAGAAGCAGCAACATTTGCGCTGATAAAAAACATCGCAAAAACCTATGCAGGAAAAGTAAGAGCAGTAGGAGTGAATCCAGGACCAATAAACACACCATTGCTACATGTAGCATTTTCAGGAGACCTGAACAAATACGGACAACTAAACCCAAGCAAAAGAGTCGGAACACCAAAAGAAGTGGCGGACCTGGTAGCTTATCTGGTATCAGAAAAAGCGGCGTACATAACAGGAACAGTAGTGACTATAGATGGTGGAGAAGGAAACTGAACAATAGGGATAAAACTTTCAGCAACCGATCAGATCTTAACTTCCATGAACTGATCCCTGATAACACGCTTGCCAGAACGGGAAATATCAATAAGACTCTTGTTACCCTGAGAAACCTTTTCTAAAAGATTAAGCTGAACCAACCTTTTGACATGCTTAGAAACAAGACTGCGCTTAGAAGCAGGACTATGATAAGGGAAAACCTCCTGAGTAAGAGCAGTCATCGTAATAGGTTTTCCAGATTCTAAAATGATCTTGTGAGCGATCACAAGAATACGCTGTTCAATCTCAGTAAGACTGTAATCAATCCTAAAAGCTTTTTTTGAGTCTTTCTTTTCATCCAAAGATCTCTTAAGCTTATCAAACTGCTCAAAGAACAGCTTACCTTTCTTAGTGATGGAAAGAACCATACTGTCAGGTTGAGAAGCCTGAAAATCAACAGAAATCAGACCTGCTTCCTTAAGATTAGAGACTGAAGAAGAATTCTCAGGAACAAGAAGACGAGACTGTAGCTCAGAATACTTCAACGTATACTTATTATCAAGCTCAGTATCATATAATATCTTAAGAATATTGATCGAAGCTCTATCTTTGAGGAGGGTGTAAAGATCCATACAGAGCAATCAATATAGATCCTATAAAAATATTTTGAAAGTAAAAAAGAACTATTGCAGCTGGTCGTCAGTTACTGACTTGACTGTTATTATCCTGTGCTGTTAGGCAAGACTGCAGGGGGAGTAGGTGGTAGTGTGTGGAACCGAGGGTAATGAGGTGTTGAGTAAGTAAGGTGTTGTAGGGCAAGCCAGCAACAGCAACAATATAGATTTTCACTATCCAGGATAGCGCAAATCAACAATAAGCTTTAAAAAGCAAGTATTTTTCCTTCTAAACATGACAGAGTTGAGAAAGATATTAGTAAGTATTCTGGGTCATGTAGATCACGGAAAGACAAGCCTTCTGGACCAGATAAGAAGAACCAGCATGCAAAGCAAAGAAGCAGGAGGAATAACACAAGCGATAGGAGCATCAAACGTACCAATAGATGTCATACAAAAGATATGCAAAAAACTGCCTATGTTCAAATCATTAAAGTTCATAGTTCCAGGACTACTCTTTATAGACACACCAGGACACGCAGCATTCACCAGCCTGAGAAAAAGAGGGGGAAGCCTGGCAGATATAGCAATACTTATAGTTGACATAAACGAAGGATTCATGCCGCAAACGATAGAATCAATAGAGATACTAAAATTCTATAAGACGCCGTTCATCGTCGCAGCAAATAAGATAGACATGATAGGAGGGTGGAGAAGCAGCGACAAACCGATACTAGATGATATCAAAGAACAAAATCCTCAAGTACAGACAGAGATAGAAACAAAACTATACGAGTTAGTAGGAAAACTGCATGAGTTCGGCTTTGAATCAGAAAGGTTTGACAGGGTAGAAGACTTCTCAAAACAAGTAGGCATAGTCCCCATATCAGCAAGAACCGGCGAAGGAATACCAGAACTCTTGATGGTACTGACAGCATTAGCACAAAAATTTCTGGAACAATGCCTGATATGTGATTCTACAGGACAAGGAAAAGGGACGATACTGGAAGTGAAAGAAGAGAAAGGATTAGGAACAACATTGGATGTCATACTATATGACGGAAAGATAAAAGTCAATGATACTATAGTTCTAGGAGGCGTATCAGGACCGATAGTCACTAAAGTAAGAGCATTATTAGAGCCCAAACCTCTTGCCGAGATGAGAGATAAAAGCTCAAAATTCACAGGCGTAAAACAAGCAGTAGCAGCAACAGGAATAAAGATAGCAGCGCCAGGGCTTGACGAAGCAGTGGCAGGTATGCCATTAAGGGTAGCAACACAAGAAAATCTTGAGCAAGTCAAAGAAGAGATACAGAAAGAAGTAGAAGAGGTACTGGTAGAAACAGATAAAGAAGGAATAATAATCAAAGCAGACACTATCGGAAGCTTAGAAGCACTTACAACACTACTAAAAGAGAAAGGGGTTAACATAAGAAAAGCAGGAGTCGGAGAAATAACAAAAAAAGATGTTACAGAAGCAGAGTCAAGTATAGAAACCGACCCTTTGAATGCGGCAATACTAGCATTCAATATTCCTGTGTCAGACGAAGTACTGAACTTCTCAAAAAACATAAAGATCATACACAATGACATAATCTATAAGATAATAGAAGACTTTGAAGTTTGGGTAGCAGAAAAACAAAAAGCAATGGAAGAAAAGGAACTTGAAGGACTGGTCAAACCATGTAAGATGAGACTCATGCCAAATTACGTCTTCAGACAAAGCAATCCAGCAATCGTAGGAACAGATATCCTTGCAGGGGAACTGAAAGTAGGGACGGGCATAATGAAAGATGGAAAAGAGATAACACACGTAAAATCAATACAATACGAAAAAGAAAGCCTGTCAAAAGTAGAAGCAGGAAAACAGGTGGCACTCGCGCTGCCGAACGTAACAGTAGGGAGACAGATCAACGAAAATGATACACTGTATTCTTCTATACCAGAACCCGATTTCAGAAAACTAAAGGAGTTCAAAAAATACCTAAAAAAAGAAGAGATAGAAGTCATGAAAGAGATAGCAGAAATAAAAAGAAAAACAAACCCTTTATGGGGCTTATAATCTGCTAATAATCAAGAATAATTCTCTGAGACTGGGAAAAAACTTAAGAGCATAAGATGATATTATCAAACCCTATTTAAAAGCCTATAAATCAATAAACTTTATAAATAACTCGTAAATCCGAGGTAGGTGTGGGCTCATGGTCTAGCGGCTATGACAGTGCCCTTACACAGCAAAGTTTTGCTTAAGTAAGGCATTGATCCCCGGTTCGAGTCCGGGTGGGCCCATTTAATTTCCTGCATCTGCAGAACATAAGACTTCCTGACTATAAAACTAATCAGGACTTTTAATCATACGCGCCGGTGGTTGAGTGGTACAATGGGGCCTTGCCAAGGCTTCGGCCCGGGTTCAATTCCCGGTCGGCGCATGAGCTAAGTTGCTTGAGCCCGTAGCTTAGCCTGGTGGAGCGCTGGTCTTATATGGCGGTGCTTCGCACAAAACTTAAGACAACCAGTGGTCCCGGGTTCGAATCCCGGCGGGCTCAGTTTCAATGCTTGGCATTGATCTGCTAACAATAATCTGGAAACAGTTGTTGTTGCACTGATATGTCAAGCTTTATGATCGTATCGATACATTGTTTTATAAGTTAGAAATTATTCATATTCACCGCTCCCGTGGTGTACTCAACGGCAATCTTTTGCTTGGCAAAAGCTTGACCAAAAACGTGGGGTTCGCTTTTAGCTTACCACACAAAGGAAAGTTTTATCACAATCATGTTTTAAGTTAGAAATTATTCATATTCACCGCTCCCGTGGTGTACTCAACGGCAATCTTTTGCTTGGCAAAAGCTTGACCAAAAATGTGGGGTTCGCTTTTAGCTTACCACACAAAGGAAAGTTTTATCACAATCATGTTTTAAGTTAGAAATTATTCATATTCACCGCTCCCGTGGTGTAGTCCGGCCAATCATACCGGATTTTCGAGATGAGGAAGTCAGGCTTTCAAAGCTTTCGTCTTCGTCGAAAACATCCGGTGACTCGGGTTCGAATCCCGGCGGGAGCATATACTTCTCTTAAAGTTTTTACAATGATATTGAAAGTACTGCGGATTTTCTTCACGCACAAATATAACCAATAAAACAATAATCATTCAGATGGATGAAAAATTTCTATTAAAGATAAGTATTATCTGCATCATCATAGGTTTTGTTCTGCTGTTCAGTTATATGCAATTGGTAGGAGTTGAAGAATCAGGTTCGGCAAGCAAAGGAATTTTAAGAAAAAACGTAGAAGAGTCACCAATAATTGAAGGAGTTGTATTAGGTGTAAGAGAGACAGAAGGCGCAACCTTTATAATGCTTGAGAAACATGAGACTATACCGGTCACCCTCTTTGGAGATACACCGGGAATCAGAAGGGGCGATTATGTGCAGGTCCGAGGAAAGTTCGGTACTAAGAACAGCCAAGGCAGTGATGAGCTGATCGGAGATGAGGTGCGAGTCATCAAATAACCTGTCAAGAGTATATAACACTACTTTTTAGTAGTAACTAATTAGAAATGTTTATATATGACTAATAATTCTTAATAGATTATGAAACAAGTATTTGCTGTATCTTTAGAATCTGAAACCATCAAAAAAATACGCGAAGCAGCCAGAAAAGGGCATTTTCGTAATCATAGCCACGTAGTAGAAGAGGCAGTAAAGAACCTGTTGCGAGAAGAAGGGAGATACAAAGAGAATGACATCACGGATAATTGAAAAAAGGAATGAGTATCTGTTGAAGAAACTTAACCTGAAGAGGCAGCGAACCCAAAAAAAGAAATTCATAGTGATGCAGATAGATGGATTATCATATGATATACTAAAAAAAGCGATGCAGAAAGGGCACGTCAAGTTCCTGAAAACACTAGTCGAGAAAGAAGAAAATTATCTAACACATTACAACTGCGGTTTGCCTTCCGGAACACCAGCGATACAAGCAGCGATAATGTATGGAGACAATAAAAACATACCCGCATTCAGGTTCATAGACAAGAAAAGAAAAAGATACTACAACTTTGCAAATCCAAGATCAGTAAGAGAAGTATGGAGAGAATTCTATAAGGATAAGAAAGGAATAGTGGAAGGAGGATCAAGCTACGGAAATCATCTTTCAGGAGGAGCAAAGAGGAGCATCTTCACAATGAACACAGTTACAGAGAAGAAGAGACTTAAAAGGGTGAAAGAAAGCAGCATATGGTTGGTCGTTCTTCTCAATCCTTATTCGCTGCTTAGAGTGCTGTACTATACTATGTCAGAACTGACTATAGAAACAGCATCTTTCGTATGGAATCTGCTGACAAAATGGTTTACAAAGAAAAACGGAATATACAACGTCTGGTTGCCTTTCAGGAGACTGTTTATGGAAGTCATATTTTCAGAATTGGTAACAAAAGCGGCCATACTCGACATAAAGCGGGGAGTTCCCAGGATATACTTAACATTCCTAAACTACGACGATATATCTCATGTGCGAGGACCAGAAAGTTTAGAGGCTTACTTTGTACTCCGTGGGGTAGACCGACGAGTAAAACGCATATATAAAGAGGCAGAAAAGGAAGGGTACGATATATACATACTATCAGACCATGGTCAGATGCCCGCTGTACCATTCAGGATAATGAACAATATGGAACTATCAAAATTCATAGAGAAATGTGCGAACGTAAAAAGTTTTGGGACAGAAGAACATGTAAGAAGAGCATCACTCTTCAAAGCAGCTCTGCTTAAACTCGTATATTCAGTCCATCACCTATCAGCACCATTGCGATGGGTGGTAAAGATCTTTGTCAAAAGCACATTAAAAGTTCTGCGGAAAAAGAAGTATCCTTTTGATTGGGAAAACAAGAATAGCATATTTGCCGTGGATTCATGCAATCTGGCAAGCGTATACTTCAACTTCTCAGATGAACCGGTAACTATAGAACAGATAGAAAGAAAATTTCCGAAACTCCTAGATAAGCTGATAAGAAACAAAGGCATAGGAGTTATAATGGGGAGAACAAAAGATTCAATCCTGCTATTAGGAAAAAACGGCAAGATAAAAATCCGTCCCGATGGAAACATGAAAAAGACTGGCAAAGAATTCCTAAAAAAATTTGGTAATCCTGAAATCCTGATAAAACAACTTAAGGAACTAGCGTCAAAGAACTTCCAGGGAGATCTGGTACTGTTCGGAAACATAAATAACGGCTTTTCAACATCTTTCACCGATCACGTAGGCGCTCATGGAGGGATAGGAGCGCCGGCTATGAAACCATTTTTCATATCAAAATACCATCCTGACCTGACGCACATCACGGATGCAAAAGAGATACATAAACTTTTCACAAAATATGCATGAGCTATACATGAGTTCTTATATTGTTTATATGTTGTTTAGCCAAATGATCATAGTCCTAGATTACTTAATATCTTATCCTTATCAAAAGGTTCCAGCTCATCATACCTCTGACCAGTACCAAGAAAAAGGATCGGCTTACCGGTGACATAAGAGACAGAAAGAGCAGCACCGCCTTTCTCATCAACATCTGCTTTCGAAAGAACAAGACCGTCAAGACCTATAGCTTCATCGAAACTCTTGGCCTGCTCAACACAATCATTGCCGGTGATGGACTCTCCGATAAAGATCTTCATATCCGGTTTGGAAACACGGATGATCTTCTTCATCTCATCCATAAGATTAACATTGCTATGCAGACGCCCAGCAGTATCTATCAAGACAACATCAATACCTTTAGACTTCGCATACTTAATGCCGTCAAAAGCGACAGCTGCAGGGTCGGAACCATAATCGTGCTTTATGATCTTGATATTAAGATTCTTAGCGTGTTCCTCAAGCTGCTGGATAGCAGCAGCACGAAAAGTATCAGCAGCTACGAGAACGGTCTTAAGACCATGATCCATAAAATACTGCGCCATCTTAGCGATCGTTGTGGTCTTACCAGAGCCATTTATACCGACAAAAACAATAACAAAAGGTTCTCCAGAAGATCTTTTTTCTTTTATCCTGCCGATCACGTCTATCTCGTCAAAGGATAATATTTGATTAAGACTTTTCTTCAAAGTCTTACTAATGATCTTCTCTATCTCAAAACGGTTAAGTTTCTTGTCGACAAGCTCTTCCTTAAGATCATTCTTGATCTTTTCAATAACTTCAACAGCAACATTATTCTCCAAAAGCGCGAGTTCCAGCTCAAAGAACAGATCCTCAAACTTAGATTCTGAAAGCTTCTTGCTAGAGACGGTCTCCTTCAACCTTCCGAAAAAACCTTTCTTTGGCTTTTCTTCTTCAGTCTCTTCCTGTTCTGCTTCACCCAGTTCTTCCTTGTTTATCTTCTCATCATCTTCAGCAAGCTCTTCCTTGACCTCCTCTTTCTCTTCGTCAAGATCTGCGATTATCTTATCCTCTTCAGAAAGCTTTCTCTCTTCTTTTTCTTCTTTGTTTTCTTTTATCTCTTCTTTTTTTTCTTCTGGTTCTGTGGGTGCTGGTCTTTCTTTGGTCTTTTCTTCTGGTGTTTCTTCTTCTGTCTTTTTTCTTTCTGGTGTGGGTTCTTCAACGGGTGTCTCCTGTTCTGCTTCTTCAGCAGCTTCAGGTCCCTCCTCTTTCTTACCAAATAATCGTGAGAAAAAGCCTTTCTTTTTCGGTTTAACCTCGGGTTCAAGATCAATTTCTTCTTTACCTTTCTCTTCAGTCCGCTCCTTTTCCGTTTTCACTTCTTCGGTTACAGATCCTGCTTCCTGATCCTCTTCCGTCGGTTCTTCTAGAATTTTTTCAGGCTCTTCTTTTTCTTCCAGTTCTGCAACTTCTTCAGAAATATCTTTTTCTTCAATCTCTTCCTCAGAACTTTCTACCTCACTTTCAGGAACAGCAGCAATCTCAGACTCTTTTTCTTTTTTCTCTTCTTTGGTTTCTTTTTCTTCTTTGTTTTCTTTTATCTCTTCTTTTTTTTCTTCTGGTTCTGTGGGTGCTGGTCTTTCTTTGGTCTTTTCTTCTGGTGTTTCTTCTTCTGTCTTTTTTCTTTCTGGTGTGGGTTCTTCAACGGGTGTCTCCTGTTCTGCTTCTTCAGCAGCTTCAGGCTCTTCCTTGACCTGTTCTTCTTCCAGAACCCCTATATCCTCGGCTTCGTCCTCAATATCCTTAGAAAACTTCTTTACAGCAGACTTAAGCTTATCTTTCAAAAACTTAAACATAGACAAACACCTACTCTTCAACCATCTTTTTTAGCTCTTCTTCAAGAGCCTGATACGAAACAGATAACTTAGCAAATTCAGCCATAAGATGATCCTTATACTTATTGATTTCAACAATCTGAGACTTAACAAGTTCTTTAACGCCTGCAATATCTTTCTCAACAACAACACCAGAACCTACGTTCACAAGAAATTTCTCATCACCAGCGACCTTAGCTTTGAAGAAGCTGCCCCCTGA
>JALWQS010000163.1 GCA_027083015.1 Candidatus Woesearchaeota archaeon | reverse complement strand
CTCTCTTCCTTCTAAGCTTCTTGATGTAAGTACTAATAAGCTTTCCACGCTTGTTAAGGCAGGTTCTGACCTAAACTTTCAGGTTAATGTTGTTAATCTTGGTAAGGTTCAACGTTATGATGTTGTGCTTTCTTATGAGGTGATCGATAAGTCTTCTGGCAGGATTGTTTCTCATCAGTCTGAGACTGTTGCTATTTCTACCAGTACTCAGAGGGTTGTTTCTGTTCCTATTCCCCAAAACACCAAGCCCGGTAAGTATCTTTTGAAAGCTACGGCTTCTTATGAGGAGTTTAATGCTACTTCTGGTTTCTTGTTTGAGGTTGTTGGTGCGGAAGAAGCTGCTGCTCTTGAGAAGAAGGTTGAGTCTCTTTTGCCTAAAGAAGTTGAGACTAATGCCAGTTCTAATGCGTCCTTTAACGGAACTAAGGTTCTTTCTAATGTTTCTTCTCTTATTCCTTCGGTTGTTCCTGAAAGGCCTGAGTCAGTTCCTGCTCAGGAAACCATCGTTCCTAAGACTGACAAGGATATCTTCCTTGCTAAGAGCAAAGCTGACGCTATTGAGTATGTCAAAGCTGTTAGTGTGCGTGATCCTAACAAAGCTGTTAGTCTTTGTAGGTTGTTTGCTTATGAGAGCCAGCAGACTGAGTGTTTGACCGCTCTTGCTCGTTATAAGAAGGATCCTGCTTATTGTCTTAACGCTAATGAGACTCTCAGTAAGGATTCTTGTCTTATCCAGATAATTATGGAGACTAAGAAGACGGATAGTTGTTCCTTGATTACGGATCCTAATATTAAGTTCTCTTGTGATATGTTGGCTTCTACTGAATCTGCTAAGAAGAAGTATATGCCTGCTGATGCTCGGGCTCGGTTGAACAATGTTCCTCAGGTTAATTTTGCAGTTCCTTTTAACTCTTGAAATAAGAGAAAAGCGCAACTAAGAAATCAAACTAAGCTAGATAGGTGGATATTAGGTGTCTTCCTGAAAAGAGGTTTTATACCAATCGCGGTTTTATTCTTGTCTGGTATTTCATGGTATAGTTTTCTATGTGAGAACTTTCTTCTAGATCCTCTACTATTAGAGGTTTTGGTACCTGGATCAGCGTTACTTCCAACGTTTTCTTGTTTATCAGGTCTTGTGGTTTGACTTCCCAGAGTCCTGTTTCTTCTGTTATCTGTATGCCTCCCGATAGGAATAATGGAAGGTTTACCGGACTTTCTGGTACGGATACTTTTGCTTTACACTTGCCTACTGCGTTTTTGTAATAGCACCTTTCCTCTGGTTCTATCGTCACTCCGTTCTTGTCAAATAGTGTTCCTGATATAGAGTATTTTCCTGGTATTATCTCGATGTCTGATAGGTACATACCTTTTTCTGGATCTATTATTACTATTTGTGGTGTATCCGGGAATAGCTCTTCTTCGTCTTGTTGTCTTTGTATGTTTAATATTGCCATGTCTGTCTGATCTATGTCTGTTTTTTCTCCTGGTGTCAGGTTTGTTACATAGTTTCCTTTATAATCGCTTACTGGGTCTCTGTACAGGATATTTCTTGATAATGGAAGTTTCTTGATTGTTATGTTTACTTTCCACATTTTTCTTAGTTCAACACCTATCTGTTGATTGTCTCCTGGAGTGCTTGATAGTTTTGGTATGTATTTTGTTTTGTGTTCTGGTGCTTCTATCTTTATGTATCCTCCGTTGAGGCATACTGGTGCTTTGAATTGTATGCTTGTAGTGTTTGTTTTTGGATCTTTCTTTGCTGTTCCTATGTCGCAGCTTGCGTATGGTCCGCATCCGAATGTTACATAGGCTTTTTCTATGCTTGTGTCTTTGTCGCTTGATGTTATGTTTAATGTAAAGTTTGTTCCTATCATTTGTTTTAGTGAACAGAATAGTTCTGGCGGTCTTGCTGCGGAGATATTGGCTGCTTTTGCTACCTTCTCGTCTTTTAGTGCTTTATCGTCAAATCCCATCTGATATAGTGGTTGGTATACTCCTACGCTTCCTGCTCCTGCGAGGAATTCTCTTAGGTTCTTGTTGTCTTTTATGTTTCCTTCTAGTGCGATGGCGAATGAGTATCCTTCTCCGTAGAATTCATCTTTTGCTCTTATCTCTACGAGTACTGGCCATGATACGTCGTAGAAGAATGCGTATCTTTGTAGTTTTCTTGGTGCTGCTAATAGCAGGTTTTGTTTCCAAGAATCATAGGCAGTCAACAGTTCTCCTTGATTTGGTGTTATGTCAAAATATATCGGCCATCCTAAGTTAAGGAATTTTACATCCACATCTTTCATCGGTTTTTGTAGTATGTTAATTGTCATCATCTTATAGGCTGCTTTTTCATAGTCTGATAAACCTGTGAGTTCTTTGTAGTTTCCTGTCTGGTTTACTCTGAACATCGGCGTATAGGTTGCTATGAGGTCTTTTACCTTATTTTTTGCTTCTGTTTTTACCCATATTCTTGGCACTAAGCTGTCTTCTGAGAAGTGGAATGGTGGTAGTTTTTCTGGTTCTCTTCCTGAGTATATGTTTATCAGGCTTATCATTGAGTCTTCCAGGTATGACATCTGGTTTTCTGCTAATGCTATGTTTCTTGCCAGTGTTGCTATCTTTTTTAGTTGTACTGGTTGTCTTGTTATGTATTCTTTGATCTGAGTTGTTTTTCCGCCTAATGTCACGTCGAGTGGATAATTGGTCTTTATTGCCACGTCTCTTTCTGTCAGTAGTGTGGTTGTTTTTATCGGTCCTTTTGGTTCTATCTTGAACCCTTGTACTTGGAATTGTTTGAATCCCCCTAAGCATTTTTCCAGGTTGTTGTCTACGTATTTGCTTATCTCTTCTTCTATATCTGTTGTTTTGAGTATGTTTTCGTTTGTGACTCTGCATGCTTTGCAGTTTGTTTTTGATTTTAGGTACCAGTAGTATGGAACGAATGTTTCTTTGTTTGTGGGTGATAATTGTACTCCGTCTGATTCTACGACCATTGTTGGGTCGTACCTGAACGCTTTTTTTGTGTATTCTCTGTTCCAGGGATCTATGTACCCTCCATGTCTTCCTAGTTTTATTATCGCTTCTTTTGATATTTCTGACATGCATTTCTCTACGAATTGTTTTACTGGTTTTACTTGGTTCGGAACTTCTTGTACGACCATCTGTTGTTCTGCCTGAGGTATCTGCTGTTTTTGCCCTACAAAATAGTATATGATTCCTGCTGTCACTACGAGTAGTATTCCTATGATTAGGAAGATTGTTATTTGTGCTTTCTTGTTTTTGTTTCTATTTTTATTTTTGTTTAATTTTTGGTTTTTCATTCTCGTCAGGATTTATTTTTGGGTTGTATTGTCTATTACGTGCTGGTCATAGTACCTGTTTGTTGTTATGTATAATAGGTAGGCTGTTATCATGGCTAATGGGGATAGTGCTTGGCCGATGTTTTTTGGGAAAGGAAAATAGGATATTGCGAAGAGGAGGTTTGATGTTATGGCGTAAGCGATTGTTGTGAGGATCATTATCGCTGCGTAGATGTGTATCTTCTTGAATGGTTTTGTAAAAGCGTCTTTTAGTGATTTCCAGAATTTTTCTTCTGTGTAGGAGTATGCTACTTGGAAGCTTAGGAATACCAGAAATATGTAAGCTACTATTAAGAATACGATATAGGCTGATCTTATCAGGTAGATCGTCAGGAAGTATATTATGATCCAGAATATTATCATTATCATTGTCATGTAGAAGTTGTTGAGCCATAATTTTATTGTCATCTTTGTTTTTCTTATCCTGCTCCAGATGTATGCGTTTCCTGCTCCTGCTCCTGCTCCAAATAATATGGTGAATGCTAAGAATGCTGCTATTGTGTAGCCTAAGAATTTGAATGTTTCCCCTTTTACCAGCGATAGTTCCCCTCCTAATAATGTGGGTTCCATCCCTGCTGCTCCTGATGCGCTTGCTTGTGCTATCCTCATTAGTTCTCCGAATACAGGCGCGGTTTTTACAAAGCTGAAGTATCCTTGCTTAAATATTAGTATCGCCACTATCAGACTTATCGCTGCAAAGAATACTATTCCTAAGTCTATTATCATGAAAAGCAGGGTGTTTTTGCTCCAAAGTTTTTTTAGTGGTTGCAGATAACCTGTCTTTTCTTTTTTTGTTGCCTTAGTTTCTACCTTTTTCTCTTTTTTCTCCTCTTTTTTTTCGTGTTTCATCTTTTCTTGTTTTCTTGTTTCTTGATATATATTATCTTAAGTTCTTATTTTACTACCGGTACGGTAAGTTCCAGGTTTCCTTCCTGTATCTTTAGTGTTGCTTCTTTCGGTTGTTTTTCTGGCGGTAATGTCAGTACTTTGTATCCTGTATATCCGCTTGCCACTGTTGCTGATGATGATTCTATGACCTCATCAGGTATTGCTGATGATTCATATTTTAGTTTTAGTTCATAATTGACTGTTGTTGTCAGTGGTTGTACGTACCAGCTTAGCTGTAGTGTCGTGCTGTTGTCTGGTTGTCCTGTTGCTTCTGCTTGTAGTGTTATTATTGTTTCTCCTGAAAATAGTTCCAGATCTACTGCTTCTCCCGGTTCTGCTCCGCTTCCTAAGGTTTTTGCTTCTGAGAATGGTATTGTTGAACAGACCTGTATCTCCCAGGGTTCTACATCATACCATCCTAAATCTAGGAAGTCCATCGTATTGTCGTCTTCACTTAGTGTTGCCTGTATTGCTATTAATGATAGTATCAGTGCTAATGTTGCTGTTGTGAATAGTTTTAGTTCGCCTGTTATTTTGTTTCCTTTTGTCTTGTTTCTTCTGCTCATTCTATTCCCTCGCAGTAGTCTTTTCCTTCTAGTTTTTTGAAGTATTTCTTGAAATCCCATGATGATTTCCATAATGCCCATTCTCCAAGGTCCATTCCGAATAGTACTGCCATCATCACATCACAACCTATTCCTGCTGACCACGTGCCGTATACGCTTCCTCCTTCACCACAACCCATGTTTTTAGCTGTTCCGCTACCTATGTCCATTGGTCCATCAAAGAAAGGTGCTGCTTGTACTTTCTCATAAACAGGGTGTCTAAACATGAATATTCCTGCTGCGGGCAGTAATAGAAGTAGCATTGCACCTGCTACATAACCCATTGCTTTGTGGCGCTTAACTGCTTTTGGTTCTCCATATATGGCCCTGCAAGTGGCTTTTGTTCCCCAAGCTACAAGAGCTACTTGTAAGTCCGCCATAAATGCGGATATTATTGCCTTCCATAGAATTTGCTTTTGTGCATTCTGACCTATAAGTTCATACGCTGCTCCGTCATAATAGAGACATTTTCTTACTGTGTATTGGTAATCGCACACGTCTGTATCAAATCCTGCTTTTGCTCTGTCTTCTACGCATCGGTATTTCATGCATGTTATCTGCTTTAGTTTTTCTGTATTGTATATCATCATAGGCACGCATAGTGTTGCCCATGCGGTGTTCATGCTTCTCCAGGGATCAAAGTGATATCCTGAGAACATATCTGCTACCGGTATCTCTGATAAGTATGGTGATCTGTAATTCAAACCTTTTTTTGCTGATTTTCCTATGTGTTTTTTGTATTCTGATTCTGGATAGAATGTTGAGTGATCCTTTGATATTCCTGTTTTTTCGTCTTTGTTTATGTTCAGGTTTCCTTCTTTGTCTATTCCTATCTCTGTTTTTCCTTCGTATTTCCAGTCATAGTCTGGTTTGTCTCCTGCCCATGCGTAAGTGTAAGTTCCTGACGTTGCTCCTTTCGTGGTTGAGAACATAGGGAATATCTTTATGAACTTTTTTGAGTCTGCTAGTTTACAGGTATAGAAGCTGCATACGAACCTGAATATTGTTCCGGGTGTTGGCATCGTGACATAATACCCTGGCGGGTTCCATATATAGAATGTTATTATGTACATCAGATAACCTACTAATTTACATCCTATGGGATGGAACATTTTATCTCCTGCTTTTCCTTCCCAATTTATTATCAGTGCTGCTACCCATACTGCTTCTTTTAGTATTATCAGTGCTTGCATGATCACTACTGCCATTGTTGCTATCGTGCATATGATTCCAAAGAACCAGTTTGCTTTTTTCATCTGATCTATATCTTCTTGTATATCTTTTATCTCGCCTTTCAGATCATCAAGCTCATCACCCACCGCATCATCTATATACCCTAATGGCAGGTTCTCCAGATCTAGATCATAGGTTATTGTTTCGTTTTCTGGTTTTTTGTATAGTGTCTTTCCTGATTTTACTCTGTATTCAAGGTTGCACGTGATTGTTGCTTTGTCTTGAAGGTCGCTTTCGTCTGTTGAGTTTTCTTCCCCTCCTAACCATGATTGGTCTAATGCTACTGATGTTCCTATTGTAGGGTTTAGCATGTCTGTGTCATCGAATATGTATGCGTCGCTTACTGTTCCTCCTTCTACCAGGCTGCATCCTGTTAGTGTTACATCTTGTACTTCTGTGTCCGGACCTGCAGTTCTGCATTTTGGTTTTATGAATAGCGGTTCTGCTATTTGTGTTGCTATTTTTCTGTCTATTTTTTCTGGCATTAGTGATTCTGGTTCGTCATCGCATGATATCAGGTTTGGTGGTATTCCTTCGTTAGATTGGCAGACCGTCAATGGTATTGTTGTTGTGTTGGAGTTCCCTGCCAGATCTGTCAGTGTTATGTTTATGTTGGTGTCTGCGGCTATTGTTATTAATTGGTCAAATTGTATCTTGCAGGTCCATGTCTTGTCTTCGTTCTGTTCGCATGTTCCTTCTTGCGGGTATGCTCTTGTGCTTGCTTCACTTGCATCAAAGGTTACTTTCACTCCTCCTGATAATGGTTCTGTAACATTGAGTTCTATATTGACTGTATCTCCAAATACTGGGCAGACTTTTGGTTTGCTGTAGCTTATTATCTGCGGTGCTTGATCATCATAGTAGAATGTTCCGTAGCGTAGTCCTGTCACCGGGTTTCCTGAATCGTCGGTGCTTTCTGGCATGACATTTATCCTTACTACATCCCCTGTCGGTATATTTGTTTCTTCTTTGTTGACTTCTATGTTCCCGTACGTGCATGTCCAGCCTTCTGTGCAGTTGTTGGCTTTTAATACCTTTATGTTTTGTTCTTGTCCTTGGAATTGCGGTTGATTTCCTAGTGCTGAGAAGTCCAGATACAGGTTTCTTTTGTTCATCCCTGCTCCGGTCTCATCGATATCTACATATATCGTGTTGTTTGTGTTGGGGCTTATCCAGTACCTTCCGAACGGATCCGCCAGGTTTGTTCTTATCGCTTTTATTATTGGTGGTGAAGCATCAAAAATCACGGGTAATGTTATTTCTTGACTGAATTTTCCTTTTGATGTGTCTTCTATCTCGAACTTGATTACTGGATGATCATTTCCGGGAGGTAGGTATATCAGCAGGTTATTTATTGTGCATTTCCATATTCCTTTGCTTCCGTTTGTGCATCCTGGTTGGAACCTTGCCATCGCTACATTATCTGTTGGCGTTATCTTTTGGTATACGTCTTTGAATTCTTCTCTTGAATTTAGTCCTGATAGGTCTGCTACCATAGAGGAGGTGTTGATTACTGTTTCTTCTTTGAAGTATAGTTCTAGATGCGCATTTCCTATCGGTTTTCCGTTGTAGTATTCCAGTTTTCCTGTTGGTGTCCATAGTGATGCGTTTATGAGTTCTGGTGGTGAGAAGTCCAGTATAAAATTGTCGCATCTTTCGTTCATCTGTCCTAAACGATCATAGGCTCTTATGCATAGTTTTTTTGATGCTGCCTGACCAACTATGGGGTTTGATATTTCTGTTTCGTTCTGTACGGCGCATTTTTCTGTGTTGAATTCTTGCTCTCCGACAACTTCCATATTTGATAGTATCTGTACCTTTTTTATTCCTGAACAGGTGTTTTGCGGGCATGTCGGGCATAAGCTGTCTGTCACTTGATATTGTGCTTTTACCTTTCCGTCTCTTACTCCCACGTTAAAGTATGGTATGTCTGGTGCTGATCCATCAAAGTATAGTTTTACGATCCTCTTGCTGAATGTTGGTGTTGTCATGTCTGGATTGAAAAGTTGTACTTCATAGGTTGCTTCTCCTGGTTCTTTTTCTTCTGGAAATGATGCTTCGCATTCTGTATATAGGCTTACATTGTTGTATTTGCATTCAAACCTTGTTGCTGGGTTGTCTAGTCTTACGAATCTGCTTGATGACAGTTCTCCTGGTGTTACATCTGATTTCGCTGTTATGTTTATTATTGTCAGGTCTTGTGAGATTCTTCTAAATCCTGGCACATTGTCTGTTCCGTGTACATCTGCGAAGAATTGTCCCATGACTATAGGAGTGTATAGTATGGTAATCACTATTAGATAGATAAGAAATACTCCTATAGACTGGCGGCCTCTTTTTAACATCTTTTGGCTGGTTTAAGGCTTTTGGATTTATAAATGTTTATGTTAGAATAAGGCGGGCGTAACCCATGTTTCTACTGCTGCGGCTACAAAAAGCACCCCTAATGCGACCAGTAACATTGTAGATGCATCTAATAGTATCTTGCTGAACTTGTCTGATTCAAAGTCTTTGTTGATAACTGCAACGCTTATTATGCCTCCTGCTAATCCTGCTATCATATAAGCGATCATCTCTGGCAGTCCGTGAAAGAAGTATCTTGAGAAAGAGAATGTTGCTGCCTGCAATACTGCTACTATTTTTGGTATTCCTGACAAAGCGACATATTTTGCCATGCTTAGTTTTATGAGGTTTCCTATTGCTGCTGCTACTACTGATGCATTCCATGCTAATATAAATATTGCTCCTGCTCCATAGAAGAAGGAGAATAGTATGCAGAATATCAGTACTTTGGCATTGTTCAGGAATATTTTGTTGAATATTGCTCCTGATGTTGCATTTCCTACTACTGTTGGTGCGTTTATCTGTGCTATTGTTATCAGTTGTTGTTTGAATATTACTTGTGTCATTGAACTTGGTAATAATACATACCAAAGGACGTATGCTACTGTCATTCCTGTGAACATGAATATGTAGAACATTAGTACTCTTGAGTGTTTTTTTAGTAGTCTGTTTTCATTGTCTATTTCTAGATCTAGTTGTTCTTCATGCCTTAATGCATGAAACATTAATGGTATACATGCAAATACTGTTAGAAATATCATTACTAGGTCTGCTTTATCTCTGAATACCCAGTAGCCTAAAAATATTCCTGCAGTGGTTACCATCATTCCGTAAAAGAAGAGTTCCCAGGGTTTGGTTATGGCTTTTATGGGTTTGATTAGTGATTCGAAAACCATGATAAAAATTGGCTTTTAAAGGTATATAAATCTTTCTAAGTTGTCTCTTTCCTCGCTTATGTTGTAATTTTGGTTAAGTTTATATATGTTTTATTTGTCCTTTGGTTTTATGGATTATGAAAAGATGCTTAAGAAGGCTCGTGATGAGATGCCTGAATCGGTTTTTGAGTCTGAACGTTTTGAGATTCCTAAGGTTACAGGTCATATTCAGGGTAATAAGACCATTATAAGTAATTTTTTGGTTATCGCTAATACTCTTGGTCGTAGCCCTGAGCATCTTTTGAAATATATCCTTAAAGAGCTTGCTACTCCCGGGACTTTGCGCGGTAATAATCTTATTCTTGGTGCTAAGGTTCCTGCTTCTAGGATTAATGAGAAGATTCGTAAGTATGCTACTGAGTTTGTCTTATGCCCTGAGTGTGGTAAGCCTGATACTAAGATCATCAAGGAGGGTGATGTTACTTATATGCGTTGTCAGGCTTGTGGTGCTAAGCACCCTGTTAAGTCTATGAAAGCTAGTTTGTCTTGAACTGCTGATTTCATAACTTTTTTCTTAAGATGATCTGAACAATTTGTTTTTATGAGAACCATGCTCCTAATCCTAGTTGTTTTTCTTTTTCTCTTCCGAAGACTCCTTCTATTCTTCTTTTTGTCAGTTCCAGTGTTTGTTTTAGATAGTTTGGTAGATCATATTTTTCTGCTAAGCTTAGGCTTGGTTCCAGGTATTTTACTATGCTTCCTTCTGATATTGTAAAGATGATCTTTCCTCCGCATTTTTCGCATTTTCCGCTTAGTGGCGGTCTTCTGTATTTTTCATTGCATGCTACGCATCTGAAC
>JALWQS010000162.1 GCA_027083015.1 Candidatus Woesearchaeota archaeon | reverse complement strand
ATAAAATATTGCTTGATCGGTAGATCAGGCAACAAGAATAAGAATAACTGTTAGTAACACTCCAATGATTGTGAAAGAGAATGACCCAATTACCATTTGAAAAGATAAAACGTGAAGTTCTGGTAAAACGAGAGATTGAAACCTCTGAAAAGTATGGCAGAGACCCGAATAACCGGCCGGTAGAAGAATTATTGCAGTTTGGTATAATCAACATAGACAAACCGAAAGGGCCGACATCGCACCAGGTTAGTGCCTATGTTCAGCAGATACTGGGCGTTAAGAAGTCCGGACATTCAGGAACGCTGGATCCGAAAGTTACAGGAGTTTTGCCTGTAGCGATAGGGAGAGCGACAAGAGCTGTACAGACACTTCTTATTGCAGGAAAAGAATACGTGTGCCTTATGCACCTGCATAAAGAAGCTCCTGAAGAGAAGATACGTGAAGTCATGAAGAGCTTTGTTGGGAGGATAGAACAGTTGCCCCCGATAAAGAGCGCTGTCAAGAGGCAGTGGAGAAAACGGACTATCTACTATATAGACATCCACGAGATCGAAGGGCAGGACGTGCTGTTCACAGTCGGATGTCAGGCAGGAACCTACATAAGAAAACTATGTCATGATATGGGACAAAAACTAGGTACGGGGGCGCATATGCAGGAGCTTAGAAGGACAAAAGCAGGACCGTTCACTGAAGATACGCTAGTAACACTGGCAGACCTGAAGGATGCTTACTGGTTCTATAAAGAGGAAGGGAACGAGAGATTTCTGAGACATGTTATACAACCGGTAGAAAATGCTGTCATACACCTGCCGAAAGTCTGGATCATGGACACCACTGTAAGTGCAATAACTCATGGTGCTGACCTGGCAGTTCCGGGCATATCAAAGATACATTCAGGCATAGAAAAGAACAAGACTATAGCGATAATGACGCTTAAGGATGAACTTGTAGCTTTGGGCGAGACAAAGATGAGTTCAGAAGAGGTGATGAAAAACAACCGTGGGATAGCAGTAAAGACTAAGAAGGTCTTTATGCCTACAGGGGTATATCCTAAAGTTCAAAAAAAGGAGTGACTGAAGTACTACTGAAGTAATGGCTGAAGGAATGACTATGCTGGGTTCGCAGAAAGGAAATAATATGACCTTGTGGATGACGCCATTTGAGATTGAAGAGCTTGACACAAGGACGATCGAAGGGCTTCTCTACACTTCTGAGCAAGAAACAAACAAGCTAAAGGTAAGAATAAATCCTGGAAAAGGAGACAACCTCGAAGCTAACATAGAAACTGATGGAAAACAGGGATACTGGTTGAACATGTCAAGATTCTATTACGAACAACTCAGAGATTACCGGAAAACAAGGGTGCTGACAAGGACCGGAGAACTGGTGGTCATCTATGATGCTAGAGAATACGCAGACAAGTTGATAAAGTGAAAACAAAAGAATAAAGAACAAAAAAAAGATATGAGAAGACAATGAACAGACTGGTGTTTGATCGATGGCTGATTATCGATGCTTCTTAGTCTCCTAGACAAACTTATATTCTTCAGCAAGCTTCTGAGGCTGAACACCGATCATCTCAGAAAGATATGAAGCTATAAGCGCATCATACCGTGCAGTCACATCAAATACTTTATAAGCCATGCTGGCGCGGAAAGCAAAAGTCGTACCGTCATTCTGCCTGACATGCTGGATGACACGGTCATAATCTAAAGGATCGATCACCGGACAGCAGGACATGAAATTCTTGGCAGCAGCGCGAAGCATGGTAGGACCGCCAATATCTATGTGGCTTCTTGCTGTCTCAAAAGAAGAGTTTGGATCAGCGATCACGCGCTCAAACGGATAAAGGTTCACGACGAGCATGTCTATATACAACCCTGGCATAGAACCTGAACGGCCGATATTGGCTAAAGAGTTGTTCTGCAAATGAGCAGAAAAATCTGCTAAGTACTGATGATGGGCAGGGTTCTCACGTTCTCCTAAGATGCCGGCATGGATCTTGGGATGCAAGGTTTTGACAAGACCTCCTTCCATCTCAGGAGCGCCGGTATAGGAAGCAACATCTACCAGATGATCGGATGATTCTGAGCCTAACAGTTCCGTAAGTATCTCTTCCATACGACGATAGGTTCCGCCGGTAGAAAGAAAAGCGACATCAGGATTGACTTCTAATAAAGCAGGGATCAGACGTTCCAGACCGCTCTTATCAAATACGCTGACTAAAACATTATTCACGGGAATAACATCCCATAACTCATATCTTTGATCTCTTATTGACATGTTTCATTACCTCCATAAGGGCTTAAGAATCAGATAAAAAACATTTCGTTAAAAAAATACAACTAAATACACAGGATAAAAGGTGGATAAGCCTGAACATCAGGGAAATAAGGTAAATGAATGTTATCAGAGTATATCAGCAGGTCCGTAAAAAGCACTCTCAGGATGACGGGAGATAAGCTCATACGCCCGAGCACTGACAGTTTTTATCTGCTCATAAGAATTGCCTACAAAAGCGCTGACATCACTTAATATCTTCTGCATATCTGACTCTGAAAGAGGGAACTCTTCATCCTTGCCGAGTTTTTCGACGAGATGGTTAGACGAGCCGTGATAACGCATCTCCTTAGCCTGCGCGACCGCGTGCCTCCTTATGATCTCATGAGCTTCTTCACGGCCCATGCCTTTCTCAACAGCCTTCATCAAAAATTTTGTTGTTGCCAGGAAAGGAAGGTACCTATTGACCTCTCGTTCTAGCATGACTGGATAGTGGCCTAGCTCATCAAGAACTGTAAGTGTGGCTTCACAAAGGCCGTCAGATGCGTAAAAAGAGTCAGGCATCATGACGCGTCGGACAACACTGCAGGAAACATCGCCTTCCTCCCAGCTTGAGCCTGAAAGGCGGGAAGCGCCATCAGCGTACATCTTCAGGAGTTCAGCGAGACCCCAGATACGCTCGCTGGTGCGGGTGTTCATCTTATGAGGCATGGCGCTGGAACCTACTTGGCCTTTCTTAAAACCTTCCGTCATAAGCTCATAACCCGCCATCAGGCGCATACCTGTAGCGAAATTCTGAGGTCCGGAAGCTAGTAAGGAAAGTGACGAGAGAAGCTTAAGATCAAGAGAACGCGGATAGACCTGGCCTGTCGATGACAGCACATGATTGAAACCCAGATGCTTAGCGACGATACTTTCCAGTCGGTAAACAGCGTCAGCAGAACCGAGAAGAGTTTTCATATCCTGCTGAGTGCCGACAGGACCTTTGATCCCCCTAAGAGGGTAATGCTCTATAGTGTACTCAAAATCCTCAAGGTGAATGAGAAGTTCTTCAGCCCACATGGAGAACCTCCTGCCCAGAAGAGTTAGCTGTGCAGGTTGATGGTGTGTTCTGGCAGTGAGAAAAACCTCTTCATATTCCTTTGCCCTATCGACGAGACGACGTAAGACTGAAATATACTTTCCGAAGATGATCTTGCCGGCCTTAAGAAATTGGTATTGTTCGACATTGTCAGTCAGGTCACGGCTTGTCATGCCTTTATGGATGTGTTCACCAGCGCCGGCAACCTCGACGAAAGCCTGGATCTTGGCCTTGATGTCATGGCGTGTCACACGTTCTATATCATGGATGCGTTTAAGGTCAATATCGTGTTTGGCGCGTTCAAACTTTTCTATAACTCCTGATGGGACGGCCATGCCAAGTTCTTTCTGAGCTTTTAGGACAGCGATCCAGAGTTCACGCTCTGCAAGATTCTTTCCATACTCGCTGAATATCCTGTTTATCTCTTCAGTCGCATATCTTTGCGAAAGCACATTCTTATTCACTAAGTTATCAATCATAATATTCCCCTCTGTCAATAATCATTCTTATGAACCTTATCATGAACGATAAGGTTTTAGTTTCTCCACGACGATATCAAGCTCTGGAGAATCAAACAACCTCCTGCCTATGTAAAGGTTAGCAGCAGACATGTACATCTGCGAAGTTAAACTAACAAGTTCTGCAGGCAAAGGGATTGGTTTGACAGGAGAACGTTCCTGCCAACCTTTGCCGGTCCTCTTAAATTCTGAACAAGCAACTGCGAATTCAGGCTGATTACTATGATACCACTGACGGAGAAATTCTTTGCTAAGCTCAGGGCCGAAACGGTTCTCATCAAGGGTGCCCAGAACATCTACAAGCTCAAGGCCGTCATGGTAACGGAGCTCTATCTTACCATCCCAGTGAGGTCCTATGCCTGCACGTTCAACCTGTTCAGAGATGAAATCATCAACTTCTAAAGCAAGCTTTTCTATATCTGAAAAATCTTCACGAGTAAGGCCTGATATCATGTATGCTTCTTCGGGGATAAGATGACTGTCGCCTTCTTCAAGTTTTGTTGTGTAGCTGATCACAGGCTTTTTGAACATAAGACCTGGTTTTGGGACTTCAGAAAGGCCAAGAGAGGCAAGAATATTCAGAATAGCTTCCTGATCGCCTTCTGCCTCTTTCAGTCTGCTGAAGACAGAGCTTCCTTTGGGAAGACCGTTCCTGAATATGATCTCTAAAGGGATAAGATAATTATTGAGATGGCCGCGATTATTCTCGAAAAAAGAATAATCATAAACAACATTGGAACGACCATTAGAGAAGATGAAAGGTCGGGGGATTGGCTTGTAGACCATGGCTAACTCCACACGCATAACATTTGAACCTCCGCTCATCTCAGGAAGGTCAGAGACTCGTACAACTTTTCCGTCGACTACAAGTCCTTTGTAATGGGATCTGATGCTTCTTTCAGCCAGACCCTCAAAATTATAAGCTGCCATGACAGCAAGAGCTGCTCCTTTATGAGGGATATGATCTGGCATCTCACCCCAGTCAAAAACGCTGTAACGGTCGGAAAAAACAAATTCTCCAAGACCTGAAGAATTTTCAAAAGCGGGTTTCAAAACCCTTAAGTCTTTTACACTACCCATCTGTTCCACCTCGTATATGGATGAACCTTATGTTTCAACATGATGCTATGATGTTCGGGTGCTACAAGCATGATAAGCCTGGTGTGGATCAGGATATTTTATGACAACTAAAACTAATCAACAACTCCTTTATAGACTCTTAGGGAAGGAGCTGTCCTGACCTTTTCTGCACGGGAAAAACGCTCGTCATTCAATCTTGAAAGAGCATTTTCGTGTCTCAAAAGCTTTGCAGCTGCGTATATTGCATTGATGTAGATGCCTTTACTGACAACACCTGTATTGTCCAGGCCATCCAATGTCTTTGAATAACTGTGTAGATCATTTATCTCAGTAGCGAGAGAGACCTGAAATCCTGAACCTTCAGCGAGGATATTATCAACAGTCCTGATATGATCCAGTTTATAAGAACCTGTCTTTGGGTTCCTGCCAAAGGAGGAAAGGACTAAAGAATCTTTTGACACATCAGAAGGATGAACTACCATGTGGGGGATACTATGGGACTCTGCTAAAGAGAGGAGCGTTCCCAGAGATTCCTCATCACCATCCATGACCAGTTCAAGTTTGTCAAAACCGGATTTACGGAAATTATAAGCAAGCCTTAAAGCAGCATAAGAATTATTGAGACCTGCTGTAATCACAGGATTATAAGGGGGTTTCTCAGAAGTGCTCAAGAAAGAAGAGGTGCCTCCAGTGCTCCTGTCAGTGATAGGGACTCCGATAACAAGGTCATTATCTCCGGCAAAGACCTTTTCTACACCTGTAAGAAGGTTGCTCATGCCGGCACCAGAGATATAAATCTTAGGATCTTCAGGATACTGTGCTGACTGGCGGTCACGGACCGAACGCAGGATCCTCTGGAGTTTTGCTGGTGTATTATCGGCAGAAGCGAAATGGACGATTATTTCCAGATCATCAAATTCCTTTGTCGCTCTTATGATGCCCGGAAGTACCTTGTCCTTATCACTTGTGGAACCAAAGACAATATCCTGAAGAATGTTGTTCTCTGTCATTAGAGATCACCTCACGATCCTCTGCTTAAGCAAAAATTTCTGTAGGACATCCAGACGATAGATCATCTCGCGCTGTTCAGGACCTGTTGATACAAGAGCGACCTGTCTTCCTGTCAGATCTTCAAAATCATCAAGAGCCTGGCGTAAAGAGACAGGAAGAGCATCATAAGAATTGACATCCCTGACAGCACCGTATGACTCGTAAGTCTTATAGGCTGGCTTAACCCTTTCAAGGATATCAGGAGTTCTCTTGAAAGGGATTTTTTTAAAGTCAAGCGTATAATGAGTGGCAATCTCAAAAGGTCCTGTGTTGCTCATACAGTCGGGCTTTGTGATGACCCAAAGGACATTCTCGCCGTTACGCGCAGCAGCAAAACGGGCAGCTTCAGCATCAGTCCTTCCTGTCCGACGACAACGGCCGGTAGTAGCGCCGTACTCATAAGCGGCAAGACGGATTCCGATACCGCGTTCAAAAGGATCATTCGAAGCTATAAGCTTAAGGATATTTGGGTGGTGCTTATCGTATTCTGTACCGTTATTTCCTATGCTGAAAGGAATATCATATCTTTTTAGCTCGTCCCATACGCGTATGGAGTCGTCACGGCAGTAAAGATCAGATCTCTTGCCCCCGAACTCAGTGGGAAAAGGACCGCCACCGACCCGGGTCATGAAAGGAAACTTGGCGATGAGAAATACAAGATCACAATCAGCAGCAGAAAGACCGCAACCCTGAGCCGCACCGTTGATAGAAGGGTCAGAAGAAGTCACGTACTTATAAGTTCCGTACTCAACACTGAGAAGCGTTCCCTGAGCGCCTTCGATAAGTATCCTCTTATCTTGGGTTCTGAGGTCATGAAGAAGTTCAAACGTGTCAAGAACGTGAGGTTTTATGCGTTTAGCTAAAGGTTCAAGAGTGGCGATGATATCATCAGCTTCTTGCTCAACATCAATATTATACGCGACAGTTAAAAAATACTCAAGAAGTGAATCTTTAGAACGATAATTAAGAAGCTCTTTCTCACGATCAGAAAGAGAGACTCCAAGCCTCTCAAGAGCATCAGCTATTAACGATGAAGAGAGATTATCGTCCTGGACCAATAGTCGGGTGAGCTCTCCGCAGGCACTGTCAAGATAGGATTCCAGACCATGAACGATCTTTTGCTTAAGGGTGGTTGGAGAGTATAGGTCTTTGACCATTACGCCTGAGCGCTTTATCTTGGAAGTATATGCTGGACCTATGCCGCGGCCTGTAGAACCGATACCTCCGCCGTTTAAGGATTGGTTCTTGTTCTTATCCTCCGCTATGTGAAAAGGGAGGATGAGGTGAGCGTCTTCGCTTATGCGAAGGTTATCATAAGAATAACCTGCTTTATCAAGATCATCCATCTCAGAGACAAGAACACTAATATCAAGGACCATGCCATTACCAAGAATGTTCATCTTGCCCTGTTTATCATAACGGATGCCTGATGGGATAAGATGGAAGATGCGCGTCTCACCATCCACTACAACAGTATGACCTGCATTATTTCCTCCAGTACCGCGAAATATTACGTCAGCCCAAGATGCTGCGAGATAGTCAACTATCTTGCCCTTGCCAGTATCACCCCATTGGGAGCAGATGACTGCGACAGTGCGAAGATGATTCAGGACATTTTCTAGACTCATAGACCCACCTTTTTACGCTCTCCTTTTATCATAAAATTGATTGTTGATAGATATTTTTTGAGCCTTAACAAGTGTATAAAAAAGTATCTCTTTAGTTTATTAATGCAGGATTGTCGTCCCAAAACGGTTAAAAAGAACAAGGATTGATTAGCATATTGAGAAAGGTGTTTCAGACACAGCTTTAAGACACAAAGTTTAAGATACTGCAAGACATGTACTCTAAGATATAGATCTATTCTGCAGATTTCAGAAGATAAGGTCTGATCTCAAGATCATACATTTCAAAAACAAAACCTGCATATTCAAAATCATCGACCATCCTTGCAAGAGCATCTGCGAACTCTGGCGATTCCTCCTCAGAAGCGACAATGCTGTCGATAGCGCTTGGCATCATAGAAAGAAAACCTATCATCTCTTCAGGAGACGCAGCAAATCCGTTCTCATGCATCAGATGAAGACGATGAACCTCTGCGACAGCATAAAAATCTCCACCATAGATATCATTAGCATAACAATATTCCTTTATCTTAGGCAGGTGGGACTGAAAAAGCAGGCCGACCTCTTCTTCTGTAAGCTTATCATCCAATGGCATAAAATTAACCTCCGACGTCTTATCGTTCCGACGCAGTCTTACACTTTTCTCTACAAGATAAGATGTGATGCTGCTTCCCTATTACATCCTCAATTTTGGCAGGACATTCTCAGTAAGGACTTTATACATCCTTCGAGCGTAACTCTCATTGAGGACAAGAGCTGTTAAAGCCACATCTTTGGGATCATAATGGGCTGATTGTTCGATCATCCGTCCCTGTTTAAACGCTTGTTTTCTTAAAGCGACGATAGGATCATCCGCGCGTTTATCTATCATGTGTTGCAGGTATAACCAATCAAGAATCTTTAAAGCATCACGATCATGCACTGCATATTCTGTACAAATGTTATCGATACCTTCTGAGTGGATAAGATGGATCCTGGTCAAGGCATCAGTGATGCCTTTAAGCGTATGTTGATCGGAAAAATGCTGCTGCGCGTAATAATCCGCAGTGCTTTCAACTGAGTCTCTTCTTCTGAAAAACATATTATCGAATCCCCTCTGTAATCATTGTTATTGTTCTATACGAAATTATTGTTTTTAAGATATTATCATTTAAGACTATATCAGGTTATCTACCCAGAGCAAAAACCTCGTCAAAAAATTGGGCTTATCCTGCTTTGGATTTCCGGAAGTGAGTTGGGTGTTAAGGACACATTTATTTTCTGTGCACTTATTGGTTTCGCATTCATAGTTGTTCTTACAATAGAAACCGACTGGTTTCTGGATCTTCCAGCCATCATCGCAATAAGCATAATTATCTATGTAGATCTGCCTTGCACCCTTATCGTAACAAATACCGCCAATAAAGCAGTTTGTGGCGCATACAGGGTTCAGGTTAGCATCAGCCGATACAAAAGCGATAGGGACTTCTTGCTGCTTGAAAGCAGGTGCAGAAGGTAATTGTTGTAAATGTGCTTCTCTTGAAGTTACTTGTGAAGGTACTTGTTGTGAATGTGGCGGTTGTGACCCTCTTGTAAGTGCATCTCTTGAATCAGGGACAGAAGACCGATAAGTCATCACAGGTTCAGGAGCGTAAGTTCGGGTAAGGGTGACAATCTTATCATGACGATTATCTTTAAGTGTGATTGAAACATGATCATAAGTAAATGATATGTCTGTTATATCAGTCATGCATTTGCCAGAGACGATATCAGGACAATCATCGCTGCTGAACCAACCAATTACGGGCTCCTGTCTACCAACACTTTTTCTTAGAAGTACCTTTCCGGTGACAGGATCTGCATCGAGGAATTCCCATAGGATCTCAAGTTCAGCATCTTCGTCCAAGAACTGGGCAATGGTATTATCCACTTTAAAAAGACCGCAATAAGGCTTGTGAGGGATGTTGCAAGGAGGGATGCCGTTCCAATGAGCTATCAGGCTCCCGTCTTCAAGATATATCTTAACATCTATAGGTTTGTTACAGGATAGCTTGAGATTGCCTGTGGAGTCAAAAGGAACATTAAAAGGCAGGAACTTGTTCTTATTAAGGGTGCCTATAGCAGTAAACGGACTTCCGGTGTGATGAACAAACTTAGAGACGGTCTTGACCTTATCAAAAGAAACTTCAAAAGACTTCAGCTCTTTCAGCTCAAAATCCTGTGGTGAAGGATTGAAGAGATTAAAGGCGATGTTGTTTTCTCCAGTGATCTTAAGGTCTTGGATGATAAGTGGGTAAGTGGTCATATCAACAGTATAAGCGCTTACGCTGAAGGCAAGTGAAGAAAAGAAAAGCAAGATGATAAATGCTGAATATGTCTTTTTTGAACCTTTTGAATCCTTGATGCTCATGCTAAAACCTCTCAACACCTCATAACCTGTAATGCCGCCAATTTGGCTAAATGAAGTCTTTACACTCTAAAACTCCCTCTGTCTTAGGATAACACCTGCCTTTTTAAATATTTTGATTTATTGTCATTGTTTAGTAGTCATTTTCGGTAGTTTTTTAAAA
>JALWQS010000161.1 GCA_027083015.1 Candidatus Woesearchaeota archaeon | reverse complement strand
ACGAAGAAACACGTGATAGAAGAGCATACAAAAATGAAACTCATGAACGCAAGAGGGATGAAGGACTTTCCGCCAAAAGATAAGATAATGCGGATGAAAGTCACAGACAAACTCAGAGATATCTTTGAACTGTACGGGTACAGCCCACTACAAACTCCGATAGTAGAAAGACTAGATGTGCTAAGCGCAAAATACGCAGGAGGCGCAGAAATAATGAAAGAGACATTTAAGCTCACAGACCAAGGAGGAAGAGAGCTATGCCTGCGTTACGACCTGACAGTCCCATTCGCCAGATTCATAGGTATGAACCCTCATGTAAAACTACCATTCAAAAGATACCAGATAGGACGCGTATACAGAGACGGACCGATAAAACTAGGAAGAACAAGAGAATTTATACAATGCGACGTTGATGTCGTAGGAACAAAGAACATGATCGCGGATGCCGAGTGCATACTCATAGCTAAAAGAGCTTTCAAAGAGCTAGAACTTGACGTCGAGATAGAAATATCAAACAGAAAAGTCCTGAACGGGATAATAAAAGAAGTGGGAATACCAAACAACAAAGCAGAAGACGTGATAATCACGATAGACAAGTTCAAGAAGATAAGCGAAAAAGAGATAGAAGAGGAACTAAGAAGCAAAGGAGTAAGTGCGGAACAGACAGACAGCCTTCTGGAGATATTCAAGTTCAGAGGAAGCAACAAAGAAAAGATCAACTATATGAAGAAGATACTGACAAGCGAAGAAGGAAAGAAAGGCATAGAAGAGATAGAAGAAGTGCTAAACTATTGCGACGGACCAGAGATAGATTTCAACCTGTCGCTCGCCAGAGGACTGGCATACTACACAGGAACAGTATTCGAGATATTCATGAAAAACTCTGAATTCAGCTCAAGCCTGGGAGGAGGAGGAAGGTACGACAACATGATAGGTGACTTTATAGGAGGAAAAGAGTTTCCAGCAGTAGGCATAAGCTTCGGCATAGAACCCATAATGGCAATGCTACAGAAAGAAGGAAAAGCTGAAGAGAAAAAGACCGTCACAAAAGCTTTTGTCATCCCGATAGGAACAATCCAGGAATGCGCAAAGATAGTAGAAAAACTAAGAGACAACGGGATAAAGACAGAGATGGACATATCCGGAAAAGGAATAAGCAAGAACCTCAATTACGCAAATTCTTTAGGGATACCATTCGTCATCTTTATCGGAGAAGACGAGATAAAAGAAGGAAAAGTAAAGATAAAAGATATGAACTCAGGAAAAGAAGAGATGTTAACGATCACTGAAATCATCGAGAAACTTAAAGAATGAATTCTCATCACCAGAAAATACCTCATCAAGATACTCCTTAGAATAATCCCTGATAAGATTAACAGAAAAACCAGAAGTTATGGTTATATCACCGCCAGTGGGATGAAAATCACCGTCAAGGTTATACTGACGTTCTTCAGTGATTATGCGAACTTTACGAGCAACGACAGAATGGATCCTCTTAGCCTTCCAGTCCAAGCCCAATGCCTGACGCGCAACATTATAGACAGCCGCAGGCATATCAGCATCACCCACGACAATCTGAAGCTTGCCCTTATTCTCAGGTTTCCTCAAAGCGCGACAAGGACTAAGATCGGTCAACTTAAGATCAATGTTCCAATCATTAGAGAAAACAAGAAGAAAATTAAACCGGTCAATAGGAAGAGGCTCTTTGTTATCGTCGATGTAGATCAGGCCTTTAACAGGATTAAAAAAAGGTCTTGCATAGGACGGCTGTACAGCACCCCGAGCGATCACAGAAAGATCGGCAAGATAATGAGGCAAAGGATCAAACCATGCGGAAAGACGATAATGCTCTGCAAGAAACCTGTTAAGAAGCGCTCCTATAAACATACCCCCATATTCGACAGTCTTAAGAGTCCGGTACTTTCGTTGATAAGAGGTCCTTACCTCAAGCTGAGGCACACGATAAGTCTCCAGAGGAGGAGCTTTTCCCTCAAGGAAAAGACGATAACGATGGACCATAGAAGCAAAACCAAGCTGCCAAAAAGAAGGAAGACCATAATAGTTCGCAAAAACATTCTGAGTACCGGCCTTATTGTGATGAAAAAGAAGAGTATCAATCGTCTTAGGAGCGCCCTGAGATTCCAAGACCTTACGAGCCGCAGTAGTTATCTTAGAAAAACTACCATCACCACCAGTAGAAGCACAGATATCAATCCTGTCATGGCCCAACATGACATCAAGAAAAGCCACCTGAGCATCAAGTGTTGAACATTCACGGATCTCACCGATACCCCGGACCAGGTTACGCTGGAAATTCCTGGCCAGATAAGGAGTCTGCCTAACCCCTTTCGCATATTGATGAAATATCCCACCTATACCTGAAATAGTCAACACCCACATTAAACAGTTCTAAAGTTCAAATACAGTTCTTATAGTTCAAATAACAAAAACTCGCCACTCGGGTCTATCCCCAACCTAAAGTAGGGGTATTAACGACCCTCGCTTAACGGCGAGTTTTTGGGATTGAAAATCTCGCCCTAAAGGACGGAGTATTAAACTCCTTGCAAA
>JALWQS010000160.1 GCA_027083015.1 Candidatus Woesearchaeota archaeon | reverse complement strand
CGGAGTATTAAACTCTTTGCAAATCTCTAACGAGATTTTCAATAAAAATATTTTGCCTACTTAACGTCTTTTCTCTCTATACTTATGCGTTCAGCCTTTTGATCTTCACTGCCAACCATCCGAATCCTAAGAAACAGCTGGCTACTGATCCTATGAGCAATGCTGCTGCTATTGATAGGTATCCGTATCCTAATAGGAATATGAAGATGTATGCTGCTGGTACTGTCACTATTATCAGTCTTACGAGCATTATTATCAGTGCTGGCATGCCGTATCCTAGTCCTTGCAGTATCCTCGCCGCCAGTATGCTTATTCCCATGAATGGAAATGAGAATACCATTACCCTAAGATAATCGCTGCTTAGTTTTATCAGTGTAGGGTCTGGTGTGAATATTCTTAGGAATATGTTTGGGAACAGGAACATGATGATGCCTGACAGTATTGAGAAGAACACTATGACTTTATACCCGTAATAGCTTATGTTTTTCAGCAGGTCGTATCTTTTTGCTCCGAAGAACATTCCTGTCAGCGTCAGTAATGCCAGTGAGACGGCGATTACCGGCAGGTTTATCACTGACCATAATCTTGCTGCTATACCTGATGCTGCGACGTAGTCTGTGCCGAAGACTGCTAAGAACCTGTTTAGGAACATGAAACTTACTGACATAAGTAGCATCATCAGTGATGCTGGCAGTCCTACTTTTAGTATTTCTTTGATCAGGTATGTCTTGAACTCAAAGACTGATAGTTCCAGCTTAAGCGTTGATCTTCTTAATAGAAAGATTGATGTTCCCAGAGCGAAAGCGAATGATGTTATCGTCGCCAGTGCTGCTCCTGCTACTCCTAGTCTGAACGTGAAGATGAACAGAGGATCTAGTATTATGTTCATGCCCAATGAGAGCATCTGTATCATCATGGGTGTTTTTGTGTCTCCTTGCGAAGAGAAGAAGCTGGATAATAGATATGTGGGGAACATGAAGAACACGCCCATGAGTATTATTCTCATGTAGCTTGTAGATAGTATGTGTACCTTGCCTTCTGCACCTAATAGGATCAGTAAGGGTTTAAGAAATATTATTCCTGTTGCAAAGACGATTACTGCTGTTATTATTGTCAGGAATAATGCGTGCATTCCTGTGTTTTCTGCTGCCTGTATCTTCTTTTCTCCTAAGAATCTCGATATTCTTGAGTTCATTCCCGCATTTATCCCTTGGTTTAATGCTATGAGTATAAAGAATAAGGGGAATGTGAATGTGAGTGCTGCTAAGGCATCTGCTCCTAACCGGCCTACCCATGCAGTATCTACTACGTTGTATAATGCCTGGAACAGCATTGAGACGATGATAGGCGCAGAAAGTTTTAGTAATGCTTTCTTGGGGTTTTTGATGAATTCTTTTACCCGGTCCTTTTTCTTGCTGCTTTTTAGTTTATTTTTCTTTTTGAATCTTATCATATTTTATGGCGAAAACCCTTCTTATATAAAGTTTCACTCTGTTTTCAGGATTGTTCTCTGACCAACTCTACCACTCCTTCACAGTGTGGTGTCTGCGGAAACATATCAAACAGTGCTGCTGATCTTATTTTGTAGTCTATGAATCTTGGCAGCTCTTTTCCCAGCTGGTTGAGGTTGCAGGATATGTATATTATCACTTCAGGTTTTAGCCTGTTAAGCTGTTTGATCGTCTTCGGGTTCATTCCTGACCTTGGAGGATCTGTTATTACAAACAATGGTCTTGAAAGCTCCGCATCTTTGAGTTTTTTTGCATCCAGTGTTATCGCTTTTATGTTCTTTACTTTGTTCTGTTCTATATTTTTCTTGGCTGACTCTGTGCACCCGGGGAATGATTCTATGGTATATGCTTCTTTGAACAGTGGTGCGTTGATGATGCCGAAAGTTCCTACTCCTCCGTAAAGGTCCAGCAGAGTCATCTTTTTTGTATCATGTTCTTTTGCTAGTTGGTGGATGTATTCATGCATCTTCTCCGCTATTTCATAGTTGTTCTGGAAGAAACCCTGGACGTGATACTCAAATGTCTTATCGAGATATGTTTCTTTCAGGAACTCGCTTCCTTTCACTACAAAGAAGTCTTCGCTTATCGAGTGGTCTGTATGGGCAGGTACGTAAGTGACAATGATATTTTTTGCTGTTGTTGTCTTTGAGAATTCTTTTATTTTCTCTATAGCTTCTTTTATCCTTGATGAGTCTGAGTTTAGGACGAAGCTTATGCTTGAGTCTTTTTGCGGGGTTCTTATTACTGCGTACCTGAATGTTCCTGAATGTTTTTTCACGTCGAAAGCGTCTGGTTCTTTGAAGAAGTCTCTTGTCTCTTTAAGCAGTTCATTAAGTCTTTTGTTGGAGATGGGGCATTCTTTTATGTCTATGATCTTTTTCCATTGTCCCTTGGCTCTGAAACCTAATCCATTAGGGTGGAATATGAAGTCCATCCTGTTTCTGTAACCATAAGGTGAGCCTGAAAAGGCTTTGATCTCTGGCTCTTCATCAGTCTTTGTCCTTATCGCTTGTATAAGTTGTTGTTTCTTGTTTTCCAGTTGGGTTTCGTAATCTATGTGCTGGCTTGAGCATCCACCGCACTTACCGAAATATGGGCATCTTGCTTGTGTCATTCTGTTTTGGGATTCATAAGGGTTTAATAATCTTTAGTTGATATTATTATATTTCAGGTTAAATAACTGTCTTTAGGATGAAATTCTCTCTTCTTGAACGTAACATATAAAAAAGCCTTTTCCTTTCCTGTTCTTATGAAGAGCCCTTTCCGTCTTTTCAGGGAGTATAATGCTAAGCTTCATCTGAAGTATAAGTGTCCTAGGTGTTCTGCTAAGACGAGAGCCAGCAGGGATATCTTTGGAGATGGTGATTGTTTGTGGTTTACTGAATGGAGTAAGGGTAATTATGATCTTCGTTCTTACCATCTTTTTAATATCCTGAGGAAGTTCGGGATCAGGATTGATGTTATGAGGAAGGGTAAGTGATGTGCTGAATAAGAGAATGCTAAGTATTTTGTGGGGTGGTACGCTTGATTAAGATCGGTATTATAGGCGGTTCTGGTTTGGATGATCCTAAGATCCTTAAGGATGTTAAGGAGTTGGATGTTTCTACAGAGTATGGTAAGCCCAGTTCTGTATTGACTACGGGTGAGATTGGTGGCGTCCCTGTTGTTATTCTTTCTCGTCACGGAAAAACTCACAGTATTGCTCCTTCCCAGGTAAATTTTCGTGCTAATATCAAGGCTTTGAAGGATGCTGGCTGTACTCATATCATAGCTACGACTGCTGTCGGTTCTTTGCGCGAGAAGATCAGGCCTGGTGATCTGGTCTTTCCGGCTCATGCTATTGATTTTACCAAGCAGCGAAAGATGACTTTTTTTGATAAGGATGAGGTTGTTCATACGCCTGTGGTTGAACCTTTCAGTAAGGAATTGCGTAACTTGTTAAGTTCAGTCGCTGATGAACTTGGTTTTTCTCATCATAATGGTGCTACTGTTGTGACTATTGAAGGTCCTCGTTTTTCTACTAAGGCTGAGTCTTTCATGTTTCGTCAGTGGGGTGCGGACATAATCAATATGAGTACTTGTCCTGAGGTCTTTTTGGCTTCTGAGCTGGGCTTGTCTTATGCTACTGTCGCTATGTCTACTGATTATGATTGTTGGAAGGATGATGAGGAACCTGTCAGTTTTGAGATGGTCATGAAGCGCATGGAAGAGAATGCTGGTAAGGTCAAGAAACTATTGTTGAAGGCGATTCCTAAGATCGGTCAGGGCTTATGATGTTGTTTTGTTGAGCTCTTAATTGAGTTGTTTCTGTCTTTTTAGCCATCTTGTTTGTACTTGTTTTCTCACGACGATGATAGCTATGATGAGGATTACTAATAATAGTATGGTTATTTCTATGTGCTTGAACAACAGGCTTAATTGTTTGGCGCTTATGCCTGCGAACCAGCTGATTGCGATGACTATCGGGAACCATACGCTCATGACTAATATATCCGCGACTAAGAATCTTTTCCAGGCGGTTCTTTTTGAGGATAGGTATAGTAATGTGAATATTCTTACTCCGTAGATGAATTTTGAGTATAGTATCGTCAGGAAAGTGCTTTCTTTACTTATCCTGGTGATGAACTTATCTGCTTTCTCGTATGCTCCTGTGAGTCGCTTGCTTTTTTTGAACCTGTTGAGGCTCTTTGTTTTTCCCAGTGCGAATATGGTGATGTCCGAGACGAATTCTCCCATTGTCACAAAGACTATGACCCACCATAAAGGGAACA
This sequence comes from Candidatus Woesearchaeota archaeon, assembly GCA_027083015.1. Classification (GTDB taxonomy): domain Archaea; phylum Nanobdellota; class Nanobdellia; order Woesearchaeales; family UBA11576; genus UBA11576. Next base: position 6,077 of record JALWQS010000160.1, on the reverse strand, counting down.
ATCCCATGACTGATAGAAATACTGAACTGATTATGACTTCTTCTCCTCCGATAAACCCGCTTACTATTAGGACAGGTATTCCGTATTGTGCGAAGAATGGACTTAAGAGCTCTATTATGGTCATTTTTTCTTTAGAGATTTTATCATTTATAAATGCTTTTTAATCTTTTTAATACGCTCTTATGATTGAGTTATTAAATTTTATACTTTTTAGGCAGTGTCTTATCGGCAGTATTTATTCGTCACCTTATATTGACAAAACAATTTTTATATATTCTATATGTTTCAGTAATGTCACTTAGGGGGGAATATGAAGCAGCAAAGACCTAGAATACCACAGCAGCTATACACGCTTCTGGATACGTTAGAACCTTATGTGGATAACCGGGATGAACTTGGTCTCCTTATAGGTTATTCTATACTTAACAGTCTTCTTGATTTTAGGACTACGACTGGTGCTGAAGAGGAGATAAGGTTTGAAGAAGTAAAAGCGGTTTATGATGGTCTTGAGAATACTATAAGACAGGTTGAAAAAGAGGGAAGTTATCCTGCTTTGTGTGATTATCAGATGGCTGTTGATCCTAAGATGCAGTCTTATGTTCGTGAAGGTGTTGTTATGGAACAAGAACGTGCTGAAGGTTCAAGTGAAAGTAAAGAACGTTCTGTGGGTGCTAAGCCAAGACTTCTAAGCACGATACTTTCTTACCTTGTTGATCTTAAGGGCAATTATCCTGATAAGCTTAGGCGTAGAGGCCTGGAGCTTTTTGATGATGCTCAAAACCGCGGACCTTATAAGAGAAGGGGCAGTTCCCTTAGGAATGATTACGAGCTTATCAAGAATGTGATGGGAGGGAGAAGAAAATGAGTTATCATTCTATTTATATCCCTTTCACAGATATCTATATTCTTGGAGGGCCTGAAGTCTTTAAGGCTTTGGAAGCTAAGCATGAGGGTCAGAGAAACTTAGTCGTGTTTCCGAGCCCTTTCGGTAAAGAGATCGATCCTAATACTAGTAAGCAGCGTTTTGTGAGTGGACTTCAGGGAGGTCAGGACGTTCTTGATTTCTTGAAGAATATTAAGGGGCAGAAACTTAGTAATCATCAGGCTATGAGGATGATGAAAGATATTGCCATCACAAAGGTCAGTGATGATGCGAATGATATCATGAGGGGAGTTGCTGTTTATAGGGTTAATGAAGGTCTTGATATTGCTTATATTGATTATGCTAACTGGGATGAGGGGGAGTTTAAGGTTTCAAGGTTGGAAGAGAAGGTTCGTGAGCGTTGGAAGGCTGATAAGAAAAGACCTATTCTTCTGACCAATGAAGCTCGGTATCACATAAAGTATGATTCTCGAGGCATGGATGTTCAGGATCCTGATTTTTTGATAGTCAATTCTGACATCGTCAATGAGGGTATATTGACTGGAACTCCTGAGCTCTCTGTTGAGCTTGATTCTCACAACGGAGAATTGCCTCTTGAAGCAGTGATCGATATGCTTGAGAGGGATCTGTATATGCATCAGTTCATAAGATTTACAGCTTCTCAGTCTTCTCGTGGTGGAACTTATCGTTTTGCCAGAGTTGTTGGTGAGTATCGTCTGAATAAGTCAGGTACTAGGATCTTGGGCATAAAGGAAGGTTCTGCTAAGGTAAAGTTTCTTAAGGAACAGGAGTACGGGCGTCAGTTGAGAGTTGGTGATATGCGTATGAGGTCTGTTCTTGGTATTACTCCTCGTGATATGGAACAGTACATCGCTTTGCAGTATGGTCTTCTGGATCCTGATGTCAGTCTTTCATTCATCAGTGGTTCGCAGGGTAGTGGTAAGACCCTGCTTGCTTATGCTGCTGCTATAGACCAGGTTCTTATCTATGAGGAGAAGTTGAGGAGGCAACGATTTCAATATCATGGTGACAAGCCTGTTCCTAAGAGAGGGTTCTTCAAGCAGATTGTTCTTCTGAAACCTAATGATACTATTGGCGGTAAGAAACGTGAGGTTGGTTATCTTCCGGGAGATCTTTTTGAGAAGCTTAAGCCTTTGCTTGAGCCTTTTGCTAATGCTCATGATGAAACTATTCTTTTTGATAATAATATTCCTTTTACCGATATGGTCCTTAATAAGGATATGAGGAATGATTTTGGTGATGGTAGAAGTTCTGAGGGTCGTATAAAAGGTGTTGGTGTCTTGCCCCGACGGGCTCCTATAAAGATTATCTATTCTGGCGGTGTCAGAGGTCTTTCTTTGCGTGATACTATCATGCTTATTGATGAGGCTCAGAATTTTACTCCTTATGAGATCAAGACCTTATTGTCGAGACTTGGTGAAGGGTGTAAGGCTGTCCTTATGGGTGATGTTGAGCAGCTTGATAATCCTATGTGTTCTCGTCAGGTTAATGGTCTGACTGGTGCTATCCAGCAGTTCTTGCATAAGCCTTATTCTGTACTTGTGAATCTTACCAGAAATTACAGGCATCAGATCAGTGATGATACCAGAAGTTGGAAGGTTTATAGTAAGTGATTTTTTATGTGTTTTATATGTATTCATCTATAATTTGCTTTTTACTGCTTTTTCTGATATGATCGCTGAGTTTCCTGTGGGATCTTCTATTATCATCTTTGCTTTATCTTGTCCGAATATTATCCTGTTTATCTTCTTGATCATTTTTCTTGCTTTGTCCTGGTTGTCTTTGTCGTCGTCGTTTTCTTTTATGTCTTCAAGCTGTTTCTTTATCCTTTCTAGTATTCCTTCTACGTTTGTGATGTAGCCTTCGCTTGCCGGTCCTGGTTCTATGCTTGCAATCCTTGGTATCTTGACTGTCGCTGCGCTTGACTTTACTACTCTTATGTTCATGTCGTCGGAAGAGTTTATCTCTAGCGTATATTTTACTGGCGGTTTCTGTTCTTCTGCTTCTATGTCTGCTTTGTGATACTTACATGAACTGCATGTCATTGAGAATACGAACACCTTTCCGAAGTAAGGCACTTCTACCTCTTCTTCCATAAGTGTCAGTGTTTTGTTATGGCAGAATGGGCAGGTTTCACCTTCTATTTTGTTTGGTTCTGGCATAGATGTTGATTATAGCAAAAAGATTTATTAAAGTTTTGGTGTGCGGTTCTTTACAGGATAGTGAAGATTTCTATATTGTTACTGTTGATATTGTTGTTGAGTTGATACTCTGCTTACTATTTATGGTTCTGAATATCTCTATTGATCGATTGTTCTGAGAGAAGAAGTAGTTTGATTGACTATATTAGTCGATCATCTCTATCTCGATCTTTAGGCCTTCTGGTATTGGCACTCTCATAACGAGTCTTAATGCTCTTTCATCAAGTCCCAGATCGATGAGTCTTTTATGGATTCTCATCTCAAACCGTTCCCATGTTGCTTTTCCATCGCCGCATGGTGATTTTCTGGTTGTAATCTTGAGTTTCTTTGTAGGAAGAGGTATAGGTCCGCGCATAGTTACTCCTGTCTTTTCAGAGATTTCAGCGATATGATTACATATCTCATTTATCTTGTCTATGTCGTGACATGTTAGTTTTATTCTTGCTTTTTGCATGCGCTTACCCCATAACAAAATCTTGTGTTTGCTATAATAAAAAAATAATTAGAAGCTCTTTAAGCTTCTTTCTTTTTCAGGTCGATGCACATTCCTGCTGCCACTGTTGCGCCTGAGTCCCTGATAGCGAATCTTGACATCTGAGGTATCTCGGATTGTTTTTCTATGCACAATGGCTGTGTAGGCTTGATCCTTACTATTGCTGCATCACCGTTTCTTATGAAGTCTGGATTCTCTTGTAGGACTTCACCGGTTGCAGGGTTTAGCTTTTTCTCTATTGCTACGAACTGGCATGCTACCTGTGCAGTGTGGATGTGGAACACTGGTGTGTAACCTACAGTGATGACGGATGGGTGGTTTAGCACTACAATCTGTGCTGTGAACTCTTCTGCTACTGTTGGTACGTTGTTTGTGTGTCCCAGGACGTCTCCTCTTGCTACGTCTTTCTTGCCGATGCCTCTTACTGAGATTCCGACATTATCTCCTGGTTCTGCACTCTGCATCTGTTCGTGGTGCATCTCTATTGATTTTACTTCACCAGTCACTCCTTTTCCGTCTCTTGCAGGAACGACGATTACTTTGTCTCCTACTTTCAGGACTCCTGTTTCGACCTTTCCTACTGGAACTGCTCCTATACCTGTAATGTTATAAACATCCTGTAGTGGCATCCTTAATGGAAGGTCTGTTGGTTTTTCTGGTGGGTTGAGATCGTTCATGGTCTCAAGAAGTGTTTTTCCTGTGTACCATGGCATGTTCTCTGATTTCTTTACCACATTGTCTCCGACTAGGGAAGCTATTGGTATGAATGGTATGGTTTCAGGTTTGTATCCTACGCTTTTCAACAGGTCGCTTACTGCACTCTTTATCTCGTTGAATTTAGCTTCAGAGTATTCTACACCTTTGATGTCCATCTTGTTCACTGCGATGATCATCTGGTTTACTCCTAGTGTTCTTGATAGGAACACGTGCTCTTTTGTCTGTGCCATGACTCCGTCGTTTGCTGCGACTACTAGGACACCTGCATCTGCTTGTGATGCGCCTGTAATCATGTTCTTGATGAAGTCCTTGTGTCCTGGAGCATCGATGATTGTGAACTCATACTTGTCTGTGACTAGCTTCTTATGTGCAAGGTCTATTGTCACTCCTCTTTCTCTCTCTTCTTTTAGATTATCCATGACAAATGCGAATTCAAAACCTGATTTTCCAAGCTCTGCAGCTTTATCTTTTAATTTACGGAGCGTTTGTTCATCTATTGCGCCTGAGTCGAACATCATGCGGCCCACTGTGGTAGATTTACCGTGATCGACGTGCCCGATGAATACAACGTTCATATGAGTCTTTTCTTTTGCCATTTGTTTCCCTCCTTAGTTTTAATTGGATTTTAAGCTCTAATCAAACTGATTTTCAGATTTACGACCTTAATCGCCCTTATCTGACTATTCTTGTTGAAATTTTGGTCATTTAAAAGGTTTGTGGTAACTCCTTGTTTTTATCTTTCCTTGTTGATGGCTTCAGACTTTAAAATTTTCTGTTTAGACAAAGTAGCAGGTATCTTGTTTGTCTTTCTGGAGCGTATTGTTTTCAGGTTTTTGACTCTTTTTGTATCTATTCTTGCTCTTGTTTTCTTTTTTAAAAAAGAAAAGATTATATACCCCTGTTTTTATCGTTCCTAATTAGTACATATTATTAGAGAAGCAAGGTGATGTTTTATGCGTTATGAGCATTGGAAAGAGAATTTTTATGGTGGGCGTTCTGTAGAATCAGATTATGTTCGGGCTGAAAGATTTCTTAGTGATCAAGGGCCGTTCTGTACTAGTGAATTGGATGAGATCCCTCTGGACTCTTTGGATATTCTTCTCTTGAAGAATTCTGACACTGAACGTTTTGAGCGTCTTGACGAAGAAGAGCTGGAATCTGAAGATCCTCTCATATAGAATCAGTGCTCAGGAAATCATCGGTTTAATTATTCTTGTTCTTTTTTCTTTGGTTACTATTTTAGTTCATGCCCGCAGTTCTTGCAGACTTGTGTCTCTTTTTCATCATTCCATTCAGTATTTACTCCCCAGTCTATCTTGATGTTACATCCTGGACATCTTGGTTCCAAATAATCTAATTCATTGAAGAAATCTACGCCTTTCATACTTATCCAAACTCCCTTTATCCTGAATGCTGTTTTCTTTCAAGACTTAAAAATTAGCTGATTATTAATATAGGTTAATATAAGACTTAAAATTGGCCTGTTATGTTGTTTTATATTATTGTAGCAGTCTAAGTTTATATATTTTGTTTTTATAAAATATAAATTCTTATTTTTTCTACTCTTTTTTGCTTTTAAGAATAGGTATGTTTATCAATGGATAAGAAAAAGAGATAAGATTATAGATAAATAACAAAAACTCGCCATTCGGGTCCATCCCCAACCTAAAGGTAGGGGTATTAACGACCCTCGCTTAACGGCGAGTTTTTGGGATTGAAAACCCTCAAAAATCTTTGATTTTTGGGGTGCCAAAAACACATA
>JALWQS010000159.1 GCA_027083015.1 Candidatus Woesearchaeota archaeon | reverse complement strand
GTTGATAGCATAAAATACAAAGATCAATAATACAAGAATAAGAACGCCATAAAATAAGTATGTGAAAACTAAAGAACCAGATCCTGATACAGAAGATGAAGAGGTTTCAGAAGAGGCCTGTTCAGAAGAAAGCTCAGGTTCAGGAGCAGAAGATTTTGGTTGAACAGGCTTTGAAGGAACTAAAGCAGGTTCAGGTTCTGGAACAAGAACAGTCGACGCAGTTTCAGAAGAATTATCAGATACAGAAGAAACTTTTTCCTGAGATTTATCAACAGATTCGACAGGCGTTTCAACAGAAACCTTAGTACCAGAAACAGACTTGGCGATGGCAAAATACCTTGCTCCATGATCCATACCTGCAGAATAATAAACATAGGACTCATCATCATTAATGATCTTCACAGGCATCTCATCCCAAGAATCAAGCTTAGAATCATACCAATAGAACACAATAGAATCTCTTGAGACCTTATTATCTGTAAGCCAATCCTTAGAAACAACAAACTCAAAAACAAGCTTCTCAATCTGATGAACAGCAAAACCACCATACTTAAGCTCATCAAACTCATAAGCCTCATCAAGTTCAGGCAGAGAAGTGGGTACAGTCATAAGATGATAAGCAGTAATACCAGCAGTAGACGCATCATCTGAAACCACAAAAGTAATCTTCTTAAGAGCCAAATCATCATTATCAAGAGTAATATCATAAGGCTTATCAGCAGAAACCTTCTCAAAAAGCAGACCATCTTCAGGATTCTGAACAGGATTATAGAAAGTCACACCATAAGCAGATACAAAAGGCATAAGCAACAACGAGATAAAGACCAAAGACAAGACAACCGAAGATTCATCCATTAAAAACACCTCTTTGATAATAACAAAAACAACAATCGTTCAATAATGTAATAACAAAGCAAATAGGTAAAGATAAGAATAAAGGAGTATAAAAGGTTTTTGGAAAAACATCGTTCAGTTACCAGCAAAAGACGCAAAACCATAATACCAAGCAAGTCCTGAGGAACAACATACAGGAAGCATAGTAACACCAGAAACTCAGAATCAGAAAAGTATTTAAATGATGGTATGAAAAAGGTTAATAAAAAGAGGTGTGGAAATATCGAGCAAGCAAAGCTAGAAAGCGCTATTTTTGATACAGATAAAGATAAAGGACTAAATTCTTCGGATGTAGAAACACGCCTAAAACGTTTTGGACATAATGAGATACAAGAAAAGGAAGTATCAAACCTCACAAGATTCCTAAAACAATTCTGGGGACCGATCCCCTGGATGATAGAAATAGCAATCATCCTTTCAGCATTAGTCCATAAATGGGAAGAACTGATAATAATAGTCGTCCTGTTACTGATCAATGTCTTAGTAGGATATATACAAGAATCAAAAGCACTTAATGCCATAAAACTTCTCAAACAGAAACTAGCACGCAAAGCATTGGTCCTTCGTGACGGAGAATGGAGAACTATAGATGCTCGTCTTCTGGTCCCAGGAGACATAATCAAAATAACTATAGGAAGCATAATACCAGCAGATGTCAAAATCATAGAAGGAGATTTCGCCTTAGTGGATGAATCAGCACTAACGGGGGAATCACTACCAGTAAACAAGAAAGTAGGTGATGTGGCATACTCAAACTCCATAGTCAAACAAGGAGAACTAAAATGCATAGTCACAGGAACAGGGTCAAATACCTTCTTCGGAAAAACAGTAGGACTTGTCGCTAAAGCAGAACGAGCTTCAAAAAGCCATTTTGAAAAAGTAGTCATAAGAGTAGGAAACTACCTTATCCTAATGAGTTTCGTGATGATATTTCTTATCTTACTTTTCGGTATAGAAAGGCATGAGCATTATTTAGAACTGATAAAATTCTCCCTAGTCCTTGCAATCGCAGCCATACCAATAGCCTTACCAGCAGTACTAACAGTCACTATGGCCATAGGAGCAGTAGACCTAGCCAAGAAGCACGTAATCGTAACACGGCTAGCAACCATCGAAGAGCTTGCAAGAATGAACGTGCTTTGCACAGACAAAACAGGAACAGTCACTAGAAATGAGATGGCAATCAAAGACATATTCACATTCGGAAAGAACACAAAAGAAGATGTCATCTTATATGCTGCCATGGCATCGAAGAAAGAAAATGAAGATCCGATCGAGAAACCAATATTTGAACTTCTAAAAAAACAGGATAAAACACTGAAAGGAGTCAAAGAACTAAAATTCAAACCTTTCGATCCTGTAAGTAAAAGGACAGAAGCAACCGTCATGTACAAAAAAAGGAAAATAGTGCTGACAAAAGGTGCTCCTCAGATTATACTATCCCTCTGCGGCAAAAATAACGATTACGAACAAGAAGTGAATAAAAAAGTCGATGAGTTCGCAGAAAAAGGCTTCAGGACACTGGCAGTAGCTTTCAGAGATTTCAACGATATAGATTTCAAGCCTATAGGACTTATCGCAATGTATGACCCTCCCAGAGAAGATTCCGCACACGCCATCAAAGAACTAAAAAACTTAGGCGTAGATGTAAAGATGGTAACAGGAGATCATGAAGCTGTCGCCAGATACATCGCAGGAATACTAAAAATAGGAGATAAGACCATCGACCGCTGGGAGCTAAATAACCAAAGCGTCAAAGAATATGTCGTACTAAGCAAGATAATCTCAGAAGCACTCTACAAAAAACTCTACAAAAAAGCGACAGCATCACAGATACAAAAATTCACCGATGATATAGTCAGCAAGGTTGAAGAAGAACTTGACCAAGAACTACCTGCCGGATCCATAAAGAAACACGAGTCAGAAATAATAAAAGTTATAGAGAATACAGACATATTTGCAGAAGTCTTTCCAGAGGATAAGTACTTTATTGTAGAACACCTACAGAAAGCGAAATACGCAGTAGGAATGACCGGTGACGGAGTTAATGACGCACCAGCATTAAGAAAAGCAGATGTTGGCATAGCTGTAGCCGGTTCCACAGATGCTGCAAAAGCAGCTGCCGCATTAGTGCTTGTAAAACCAGGATTAAGCCTCATACTTCACGCGATAAATGTGGCCAGAAAAACATTTGAACGCATGAACAGCTACACCATATTCCGTATCGCAGAAACATTAAGGATAATATTCTTCATGGGGCTATCAATCCTTATCTATCATATGTATCCTTTAACAGCAGTTATGATAATAGTTCTGGCGTTACTAAATGACATCCCAATACTATCAATAGCGTATGATAATACAGTAGTAGATAAAAAACCTATCAACTGGGACCTAAAAGAAAGCTTCATAATGGCAACTTTCTTAGGAGTTGCCGGAGTAGTATCTTCTTTCACACTGCTATTCATACTATTTGATCTTAGCCTGCCAATAGCGATGATCCAATCGTTATTCTTTGCTAAGATGGTCATCGCAGGACATGGAACAATATACAACACAAGAACAAAAGAATGGTTCTGGAAGAAACCTTACCCTTCATGGCTTCTTTTCGGCGCAACATTCTCTACACGCATAATCGGAACAATCGTGGCAGTGTATGGATTCGGCATAATGGAACCCATAGGCTGGAAACTAGCAAGCCTTATGTGGGCATACGCGCTTGCATGGTTCGTCTTCAATGATGCTGTCAAAAAACTGGTGCTTAAGTTCTATTATACCAAGAAGAGTTCTATCATATCAACAAAGTTCTCTTCACCAGCACCAGAACCCATAAGCATAGAATAAGACTCAGAAACCAGACCCAAAGTACTCAAAATCAGCCATATAGATATCTCAATATCGGTACCTCAACAAAGAAAAGAATAAGGAGGATGAAAGAAAAAAAATTTAGATTCTCTTGGTCCTAATCTAATAATAGGTCTGACCTGAGATCTCGTCTTCAGCTTCTTCCTCTTCATCGTCTTTCTTCCTTGTAAAAAGCATGATAAGAGCGACAATGACAAGGATAACCACCAAAACGATGACGCCTATCTCAAGAGCCTTTCTAAGACTAGACTTATCGGAAGCAGATTCACTACCAGAACCACCAGTAACACTAGCGGAAAGAGGGATCTGCTTGACCACATTACCCTGAGAGTCCTTAACATCAACTGAGAACATATGCTCAGCAGTCTCTGCTCCATCTTTAGCAGATACATAAACATAGACAGATTTTGACTCACCAGGAGCAAGGGTTACAGTCTGAAGAGGGCTGATCTTAACAGTTGCCCAATCATCAACACCTGTAACTGAAACAACATAAGTCTTAGCTTCTAAACCAGAGTTTGTAAAGGTTATAGGATAGATAGCTCCACCCTCACCAGCAACAAGATCCTGGCTCTGAGCACCAACTGTTATAACAGTCTTCTGAACAGGCTGTGCAGGTTCAGAAGGTTCTGAAGGTTCAGATGATTCAGGCTTCTCTTCAGGCTGATTAGCTTCACAACCAGATGGAGACTCAACAACGTTCAAAAGAACATTCTCAACCTGTTCTCCATCACCAGCATTGTAAGTTATCTTAACCTGACCCTGATATTGTCCAGGCTCAGTACAAACAGGAATCCTTAAGTAAAGCTCTTCTGAAGTTTCAGCTTCGCCAGATTTAATATCAAGATAATCAGGGAGGGCTTTTATTCCAAGTTCAGGAATAGCAAACTCAACCTTAACATCATCCTCGTCCAACTGGCCATAATTCTTAAGATTAACCAGAGCACGAACGCTTCGGCCAGCTTCAACCTCATTGGAAGGATCAAGATCAACATCCTTTATAACAACAGAGTGTCTGACACTATCAACATAAAGGAAGTACTCAGACTGCAACTCATCATCTGCCCTATCACGGACATAGATCCTTAGCCTATACTGATCATCCTGCATCCTAGCAGGAAGCTTAAGCGTAAGCTTCTTAGTATAAGAAACATTAGCTTTCATGTCAAAGACAGGAGTAACGTCTGAGACACGATCATTATGATCATAACCTGATATCATAGCTTCTATTTCAGCATTATCGATATCTGCAAGAGCTTTAACATTCACTCTTACGCTAAATTCATTATCTTTCTCCAGATCCTGAATCTCATTCAATCCAGGAGACATAAGATCACCGTCTACCTTAACCCAGTCAATACTTGCGTTAAGAGCAGAAACAGCTCCGGAAAGGACCACTAAACCGACCAATAAGACCAGTACAGCGCCCAATGTCTTCATTTTGTTTCCATACATCTTTTCATCCTCCGAATAAACTTATTTTATGGAATATGATTGCGACACCCCCCACGGTAATCGCATAGCATATACCGTGACAAGCCCACACTCATATATAAATGTTTCGCTTATTTTGTTATTCCACAGTAGTTAAACGAAATCACTGTTTTTGGGTCGTAAAGAGCCCGAATTATCACCCCTATAAAAAACAATACGGAAAAAACATTCAAAAACAATTTCTAAACAACAATCAACTGCCTATACTTAACACGCCTTATATCATCATTTGACGCAGTAATCCTAAGGTCATAGATGCCCTGAGGAAGCCAATAAGGGACCTCAATGTGCATATCTGCAGTGTAATCCTCTTCTGACTCAAGATCATGTATCGTCTTTGTAGCCCAAAGACCATAATCATCAAGGAACACCTTGACCTTAACATCATCAAGAGAGATGTTAAGTACGTTCTTAACAGACACAGAGAACATGAGCTGCTGACCAGGCTCTACAGCACTAGCCTCTACATCATGACCATCTATATCAATCCTGGTGATAAGCAACTTATCCTGATCATTGAACTGATAAGGTTCTTTAGGAACAAGATACACACCTTCATGTTCATCATACTGATCGTAACAATCAGGATCAGCCAAATCAACAAGACCATCACCATCATTATCAAGACCATCAGAACACTCAGGAGCTACAGGGCTTTCTGAATTATCATCAGGAGATGAACAGTCAGGGTCATACATGTCGATCAAACCATCACCATCATTATCAACACCATCAGAACACTGAGTATCCCAATTATATTCTGAATCGTCATAAATAGATGAACATCCAGGATCAGCCAAATCAACAAGACCATCACCATCATTATCAAGACCATCAGAACACTGAGTGTTGACAGCATTGTACTCATCATCATCTGATGCATCAGCACAACCAGGATCAGCCAAATCAACCAAACCATCACCATCATTATCAAGACCATCAGAACACTGAGGAAGTGCTGAAGATTCTTCTGAGTCATCAGTTACAGATACACAATCAGGATCGGCCATATCAATCAGACCGTCACCATCATTATCTATACCGTCGGAACAAGCAGGCAATGGAAGATTCCACTCATCATCGTCACTAGCATTGACACAGCCAGGATCAGCCAAATCAACCAAACCATCACCATCATTATCAAGACCATCAGAACACTGAGGTAAAACAGAACCATCAGACTCATCATTATCCTCAGGCGATGAACAACCAGGGTCTTCCATATCAACAAGACCATCATTGTCGTTGTCAATAGTGTCAGAGCACTGAGGCAAGAGGTTATACTCATCATCATCTGATGCATTAGCACAACCAGGATCAGCCATGTCAACCAAACCATCACCATCATTATCTATACCGTCGGAACAAGCATAGACCGGCTCGTCAGACTCATCATCATCAGAAGCATCTGAACAACCAGGATCAGCCAAATCAACAAGACCATCACCATCATTATCAAGACCATCAGAACATTCAGGCTGTGTAAGACCAGAACAGAATGCTACAGGTACCGAATCTACAGCACCATCAAGATCGGTCAGTTCAAGAGAGAACTGAGAACATCCCTGACTTACAGGAGTGACAGTAAGCTGCTGACCATCCAGTTCAACATCCACAGAATCACTACTGACATTAGTATAAGACCAAATAAGTTCAGGATACTCATCCTCAACATCAGAAGCGAACTCTGAAAGATCCAAGGTCATAGGTGCCTGAAGATCATCTCCGCCGAAACCATGATCAAGCATGTAATCATCAGCAGTCACTGAAACACGAGCAAGACTATCAGTAAAATCAATATCATGCACGTGGAACACAGCACCATCTGCCAAGGTCGCGGAATGACCCTCTGCAATAGGACCCACAACTTCACCATTTACGGTAAAGGTAGCGGTCAAAGCAACAGGGTTGATCACGTTTAAAGTGACAGGGTGATCACCGAAAACAACAGTACTGCCCGCCTGAACATCGCCTTCGTGAGCAATCTCAGGAGGATTATTATCTATCAACACACCTACAAAATTCTGAGCGCCCTGACCATCATCAAAATCAACATAAACACTATGGACCAAAGACGGACCAAGGAACTCATGAGTAGGTGGTATCTGAACCCAAAAATAATACATACCAGGAACATAAGGAGCATGCTCATAAGGAACAAGACTTATGCGCCCTCCAGGCTCTGAATCAAGGTTAACATCAAGATAAGCATCAGTGACAGCATTATCCACAGGGTTACCAAGAGCATCCACTACCTGAAACATAACAAAAAGATCCTGACCCCGCAAGAAATCATACTTCTCATTGCTAAAGTCAGAACTATCATAAACCTGTATGAAAGGTATCGTATAACCATCATCAACAACCCTGAAACTTTCCTGAGGAACCATATCAAGATCAGGAACACAACCATCCTTCTGGACACGGGCGTGAACAGAATAATCACCAGGTTCAGACGGAGCAGTAAACCGCACAGTACAAGAACCGGTCAAAGGATCAGTCATGCAATAACCAGCATAAGACATATCAGGGTAGTGAAGATCAACAGTAGCATGACCTACAGGACCATTACCATCATCAACAGTAACAGAACAGGATTGAAGCTGACCAGCAACAACAGTATCCATACAATCTATAGAGACCACATTCAAGACACAAGATGAATCCACATCAACAAACTGAGTGGTCTGATCCTGACACTCACCATCACTAACTCTCAGGGTAACAGGGTGCGAACCCGGAGTGTTAAAGACATTATAAAAAACACCATCTTCAGATTCAGGAACGCCAGAACCATCAGCATTCAAGAACCACTCATAAGTAAGATTGTCACCATCAGCGTCCGTAGATGTAGAGTTAAAAGTAACTGTCGCTCCCGTCTGAGGAGAATCAGGACTCCAGTCGAACGAAGCCACTGGACAGGTATTCTGAACATGAACATCATTTACAGTAATATGAACATCCTGCTGGGCAGTACAATCAAGACCTGTAGAAGCGGTAAAAACAACATCATACTCACCAGCCTGATCGTCTGAAGGAGTCCAGACAAAAAGACCAAGAACAGGATCAAAAGTGGCTCCATCAGGAAGATTATCTGCTGAAAAAGTAATTGGCTTTGAAGCAGTAGCATCAAGATCTATCAATATCAACTGACCTTCATCAACAGTAACATCGTCAGGATCATCAAAGACCAGATCACAAACACTACCATTATGATCTTCAACAATCAGATTAACATCCTGAGAATCACTACAAGCACCATCAGAAACGCGGAAAGTCACTGTGTGCTGACCAACATCCTGAGATGTAGGAGTCCAGGAAAATTTCCTCTGAACAGGATCAAAAACCGCTCCAGGAGGAAGATCCTCAGCACTATAAGTAAGAGAATCACCATCAGCATCAGAACCGAGGACAAAAATAACATGTTCCACACCAACATCCAAATGTCTTGGAGAAGAGATGCTATTCAAAACAGGGCAGGTATTCTCAGATGCTTCGGTAACAGTAAAATCCAGAATAGACTGAGCAGGAGCTATATTATGACTCTGCATATAACTATCAGAAAGAAGGAATACCAACTTATAATCTCCAGGACCGGGGTAATCAGAAGGCAAAACAGTCACATCAAGCCTTTTAGTCTGAACATCAGTATCCTGCAGATAATTGTCATAGACCGTGCTCAAGACGGTACCGCCGACAGTACGAACCTGAACCACAGCATGAACATCACCATAATAAGAATAGATACTCTGCATGACAGCAAGAGCTGAATCGCCATCTTCAATAAAGAGACGACCGGAACCCTGACCATCCCAGTAAGGATCCGTATATGCGACTGAAGGCTGAGCTGCAAAAGCCATTGGGCTAAGCATGAACAACAACAGTGCAATAACCAATAATATTTTTTTCATCTTTTAACCACCCTGTTAGTATGAAATCATGAAATAAAATCATAAAATAATTAGTAATCACTTAGACTTGTTACCCTTGCCCACAATTGCGTCCTGAAGGTCAAAAGAGCCACGGTAAGAAATACCTGCTCCGCCACCAAGGAGTCCATGCTTATCAACAAGGACAAAACCATCGATGCCAAGACCATGCTGTCCATGAGTATAGACAAGACCAGCACTTAAAATTCCTGATACTGTTCTTGAAGAATGCTCTTCAGTAGAATAGCCAGGATTACCAGCAGGTTCACAAGATGGACCAACAACAGGATTACCGCTGCTGTCAACAGGACAACTATCAGGCCAAACATTCGTATGCCTCAAATTATCCGTGTAGTGATTCCAGGAAATGACCGGACCACCACTAAACTCTAAAGCAAACCTATTAGTAGCACTATCATAAAGAGGAATGCCAAGAAGAGCCTCTAAAGTCAACATGTGATGAGTAATGTCCTCTGAACCATCAGTATAAGCAGGCAAAGCACCCTCGCCAGCAGAAGCGACATTCAAGACACCCAAATCCTTACCATTAACTTTCTGATAAAGATATCCAGGAGCCAAGGCAAAATAGACATGCTTAGAAGGTTGCCAACCTAAAACAAGACGACCACCATACATAAGATTATGCCCATCAAAACCGACCCTAGGACCAATACCAAAAATAAAACGGCTTATATCAGAACCGGACTTACCGGGTTCTGGTTCAGGTTTACCATCATCTGAAGGAGGAACAACATGTTCAGGAGTGTGCCGAGGTTTTATTGTCGGAGTCCTCCTAGGAGGTCTGACATCATCAGAAGGCTTATGCTTTTCAGGAGCACAAGAAGCATCATTGCCAGGCGTCCCTTCACGACCAGGCTTACCCTCAGGCCCAGGTTTACCAGCAGGTCCAGGCTTACCAGCCTTACCATCATAGACCTTAACACTCCTGGAACCGCAAGTTATCTTAGCACCAGCCCCAGAAGCATCACGGAACCTTGTAACTGAACAGCTTGTACCAGAAGAGCCATTAGTTCCAGCAGAACCATCACGACCATTACGACCCGGCTTACCATCATAAAGACGCCGCCAGTCTTTATCAGCGTCACATCTTATCTCTACACCAGAACCCTCACGATCCTTAAACCTGCGAGTCTTACAACCGTAAGAAGAAGTACCCGCATCATTAGCAGGAACTTCAGCTCTTGGAGTTACAGGAGATGTTGAATGAGCAGATATTCCGGAACCTTGAGTGTGCTTAGGCACCATAAGGAAAGGATGAACCGGAATATAAGCAGGACCCCTAACCTCATAATGACCAGCACGCTCCAACA
>JALWQS010000158.1:5230-10523 GCA_027083015.1 Candidatus Woesearchaeota archaeon | reverse complement strand
GCTTCTTCAGGTTCAGAACCTGCGATTGATACCTCTTATAATGTCAGGAGTTCTGCTACAGAATCTGAGTCTGGGTCTGTCTCTCTTCCCAATACTTATGATCTGGGAAAATCTGCTATCCGTCCTGGCGAGCCTAAGGAATGGATCCAGGTCCATAAGCTTTCAGCCTACCGTACTTCTCGTGATAAAGGTTATATGGATTATATGATCTATACGATCAGGAATCTTGGTACTAAAAAGAAACGTTTTGAGGTTCAGATGTATTTTGAGGATGGTATCAATAAGGAAGGTATCGATACCCGTGTAGGGAAGACTTACTCTATCGGAGAGCTTGAGCCTGGTGAGAAGATAACTATAAAACAAAGTTTGGGAATTTTCTTTCATGGTATTGATAAGCCCAAGAACTTGGATCTTTCTCTATATGATCCTTTTGTAGTTCCTCATGAGAGTGTTGATACCTATAAGAAGACGTTTACGCCTACAAGTATATTTGATGATATGGAGATCTACCAGTACGGTAAAGATGATGAAGATATCTGATAAAAGAAAGGTGATATTATGAGAATAAAGAACAAACAAGGATTGATGAGAAGATCATTATTTTGGGATTCGTTATTTAAAAGAGGGTTTGTGATTGCAGCTTTTGTTCTGCTTGTTGTTTTTACTGTTTTTGTAGCAGGCTGTGCTCCTAAGATGCATTGTGAAGCTCCTGCAAAGGTTATAGGGGACAGTTGTTGTCTTGATGGGAATGACAATGGTGTTTGTGATTCTTACGAACCAGCTCCTGCTAAGACGCCTGTTGTATCTGACTCTGCTTCAGAACAGGCTGTCGATCAGGGTTCGGAAGATAAAGTTCCTGAAGAAAGTTTAGGCTCTGATGTGAGCCAGAACTCTGGTGCTGATACTGCTTCAGTGAAAGCACCAGCTGAAGACTCCTTAACTGATAAGAATGCGGATTCAGAAAGCGAGCTTAAAGCCGGTGTCTTCAAGATAAAGTTCGGTGAGCCTAAGAAATACGTTGATGTTCTGAAGCTTGATGCTCATCGTTACTCTGCTGATAAGGTCATGCTTGATGATATTTGGTATGTTGTTAGGAATGTCGGTGATAAGACCTTGAATCCTGAGGTTCGTATCCGTGCTGAGGGGGTTCGTGTCAATGATTATGAAGACTCCTATTCAAGCAAGGAATTCACCTATGATCTTGATCCTTTGGAACCGGGTGAGAAAGAGATCATAAACCTTTTGACTGATTTGCGTTATAGCCAGATGAACAAGACCCGAACATTGACGATCTCTGTCTATGAGCGTTTTGTGGCTCCTAAAGAAGAGTTAGGAGAGACTGTTTATGAGTTCAGGCCGGTGGATGAGCTGGAAAGTATGGATATCAGCTGGGTCCCTAAAGACTGATAAATTTTTTATACTCTTTTGTTTTTCCTTCTTCTTATGAAGAAAGTGGTTACTGCTGATGATAGTATAACCTTTCATAATGAGCTTTATGATGAGACTTATCACTCAGTTTCAGGTGCTAAGGAGGAAGCTATCAAGAAGTTTGCTGAGCCTTGCGGGATAGCCGGTTTTGAGAAGGTTAAGATTTTGGATATCTGTTTTGGATTAGGTTATAATAGTGCTGCTGCTCTTGACTTATTTCAAGGCAATGATATTGAGATTATCGGTCTGGAAAATGATGAGGCGATAATAGATAATATTCTGGAACTTGATGCTCCTTTTGACAGTTATGGTTTTATCCACGTTCTCGCAGAGGAGAAAGAGCTTCTTATTCATGTAAATAACCGCATCTATCTTAAGCTTCTGATGGGTGATGCTCGCCAGTCTATCGCTTCATTGCCTGATGAGTATTTTGATGTGATATTTCTTGATCCTTTCAGTCCTAAAAAGTCTCCTGAACTTTGGACTAAAGATTTCTTTGCTGAGATTTATCGTGTTTCTAAACCTGGAGCAAGGCTTGCTACTTATTCTTGCGCTCGGGTAGTGCGTGATAACCTGAAAGCTGTCGGTTTTGCTGTTAAAGACGGACCTGTTGTTGGCAGAAGAGCTCCGGGAACCATAGCCTTCAAGGATTGATGGCCTGCTTGCTCTTGTTCTTTTATCGTATTAATCATAATATTTTTAAACGACCTGTTAATACTCTGTTTGATTGCCCCCATAGTATAGCCTGGATAAGCATCTATAAGATGCGTCTGGAGAGTACGTGAGGTTGCGGACCTTATAACCGGGGTTCGAATCCCCGTGGGGGCATTTTTATTGTTTTAGAGACTTTGATCGTTTATGGACTATGAAACTCGGAATCTTCTTTTTGATGTTTGTATCCCTCTTTGTTATTGCTTGTTCTCCTTCAAGCTGCATGAGTCCTTTTACAGAGATTGATGGTGTTTGCTGTCTTGATGAGGGCCATAATAATATCTGTGATCATGAAGAATCAGCATATTATTCTAATGATATCATTGCTAATAGTTCTTTTAATAGTTCCTCAATAACTACTGATTCTGAAGTTGGATCAACGCCTGTTGAGATAAATAGGACTGAAGATCCTATACCCAAACCTGATCTTTCTCAGGCAAAAAAAGTTGCTGAGCTGTGGGCTCAGGCTTATCAGTCTAAGCAATATAAGATTATGTATTCCTATTTTTCAGACAACCTAAAGAAGCGCAAGAGTTTAAAAGAATTTGAGGCTATAATGGAACTCAACCCTTCAAATTCTGGTATTGTTTCCGTGAAAGTTATCAGCTTAAAAGCTGTTTCTGACAATAAGGTAAAGATAGAGGTGAAAGTTGCCACTCCTATAAAGGATTATATGATGCCCGAAACTTATGTTGTTTATGATGAAGGTTGGAAGATTGAGGGAATGGCTGAAGTTTTTTATGTCGATACTTTCGGAGCAGCTTGTCCTTTTCAGAAAGAGTTCAATAAAGAGAGGTGCGCTAAGGAGCTTGCCATAAAGCTTCAGGATCCAGAGTATTGTGAACGGTCAAGATGTTATTACACGGAATGTTTGGAAGAGTTAAGATCTTCTCTCAACAAAAAAGAGCGCGTTATTGCATGTAATCTCTGTCCCCCAGTCATGACCACCACGCAGGAATGTATTCTTAATGTTGCTGTTGAGCTTGATGATATTTCTGTCTGTGATGAGATTCCTGAAAGGACATATGCCGATCGTTATTGTAAGTGTTATGGTGGTTATGCTCGGGCTAAGGGTAATAGTGATTATTGTAAGAGGATATCCAATCCTGATTATAAAGATCTTTGTATTGAAGGTTTTGAGGGTAAACGTTGTTGATCTTTCAGGTTTCCTGAAACCTATTCGTTCTCGTCGGAAAAACTTTATATTTTTCTGGTAAAGATTTATTAACCTTTAACGCCTTTTACCTCCTGTGTTTCTGGTCTATCACGTCTTTGTATGGAGGTGTAGAATGAAAAAGACTAGATTGAATTATCTTTTAGGATTGTTTATTATTTTTTTTGCGACGCCAGTCTTTGCTGTTGATCATGTTATCATAAGCGAAGTCTATTATGATCCGATATCTACTGAATCGGGCGGAGAAGCTATTGAGCTGTACAACCCTACAAACAGCTCTGTAGATATTGGTGGGTGGGTAGTGAAGACAGAGAGTTCAGCGTCTGATGCGACAGTGCCTGCAAGTACGGTGATGCCACCCGATTCTTTTTTCCTTATCGCTGATGCTGGCTGGTCTGTCAGTAAGGATAATGTTTCCTGGCCAGATGCTGATTATGAAGAACCTATAAGCTTGACCAATAGTGATGCAGGTGTTGCTTTGCTTAACAATAATCAGGAAGTTGTTGATGCTGTTGGCTGGGGGAATCCTGCTCTTATAGCTGTAGGGCTTTTTGAGGGCACTCCTGCCTCTTCTGTTGATTCAGGGCAGAGCCTTTCACGTACTGACATGCGTGACACAGATGATAACTCCGTTGATTTTATACCTTCAGTCCCTGATTTAAGGAACTCTCAATATGTATCTCCGCCTCCTGGAGGAAGTCAGTCTGTATCTTTGGGCGTTCAGGTAACAAATTCTTTACCTATTATTGATAACCTATCCGTGTACTCCGATGAAGACGTTGATCAGCCGGGAATCCAGATATTCCCTTTCCCGGAACAGGACAAGCCAGTACAGATAACAGCTGTAATTTCAGATCCTGATGGTATAGAAACTCTTGGTTCTGTAGAGGCAACACTTACAGGGCCTGATACTCTTCAGTCTGTTGAGATGATCTTGTCTCAGAACATAAACTCTTCATCAGCAGAATTCTCTGCCGATCTTAACATGAGTTTTTATGATTTGCCAGGAACTTATCATCTTTTGATAAATGCTTCAGACCATGCGAATTCAACTTCAAGAGCTATTGACTTTGAGTATTTGAGCATGACTGCACTTTCTATAGACGTTTCTGGTCTTTCTTTCTCTGGTGCATCATTAGGGGAAGCTACTCAGCTGTTGGGTGATACTGATCTCACATCATCACTTCCGACGGTAAGGAATACTGGTAATACGCCTCTGGATATCTCTCTTTACGCGACAGATCTTGTTGATGGTCAGAACAAGATACCTGTTGATAACCTAAGATACAGTTTTGATAATGATTTCGGAAGTTCTCTTTCAGGAGAATTATCATCCTCTCCAACTACAGTGACCTTAGGTGTTGAGCCAGGTCCATCAGCAGTTATCGGTCTTGGTCTGCAGTTGTTCGTTCCTGCTTCCACGCCTGTGGGAAATTATTCAGGAGAACTTTTTGTTGCTGGTGTGGGTGGTTAAGTTGCAGTGCGCTAGTCATAAGAAAAATTTTGTTTTATTTTTTGTCTTATTGTTTTGGTCTAGTGTTTTTGCTCTTGACTCTTCAGCTCTTGGTGTTGGTGTGGTCCCTGATAGACTGGTATTTGATGATGTTTCATCTTCAGAGACCTTTCACATCATAAACCCTAATGATTTTCCAGTGTCGTTCAAGATAAGAAGCGATTATTTTAAATTTGATGTTGATCAGGGAACTTTAGCCTCAAGGTCTAACCGTGCTGTCAATGTACGGCCTTCTTCTTCTGTTCCCGCAGAATCCTTGATCATGATAGAACTCCGGCCATTATTGGACTCTGATGCTGCCTTAGGGATGATTCCTACCGTCGCTATAAAAGCCATAGTTAAGGACGCATCTTTAGATTCTGGAATTGTTATGCAGAAATCTTCTGATGCTGCTTTGAGAAGAGAGAATATTACCGAAGGATCTTCTCCTGTTTTATCCTTTGATGTTAAAGATGAAAATATATTTT
>JALWQS010000158.1:0-5220 GCA_027083015.1 Candidatus Woesearchaeota archaeon | reverse complement strand
GAGCTGAAAGACTTTCCGGAAGCAGAATTTTCAAACAAGTCTAAACCTGTTTTTCCTGATCCTGAGCCAATCTTTGACAGGGAAGAGATTATCATAATTTTCTTATTGGTTCTTGCATGTCTGGTTGTTCTTTTTTATCCTTCAGTCAGAAGCAAGAGATACTCAAAGAAAAGAAGAATATCGAAGAAAAAGATCAGGACATCTTTAAGACTAAGCAGATGATCATCTCATCCTGTTTCTTCTTTCTTTTGAAAGAAGTCTTTGCAGGTTTTCCACTTCTCTCATCAGCTTAAGCTTTTCCTTGTCGGTCTGCGCAATCTCTCTTGCGTATCTTGCAAGTTCAAAATCAGTCTCTTTAAGGTTTGATGCTATTGTCCTGAACTTATTGAGTTCTGTTTCTATTGTCTGTAATTGGTTTGTTATCCTTGATACTTCTTCTTTAAGTCCTTGGTATGATTTGATATTGTTTTCAAGACCTTTCATCTGTGTTCTCATCTCTTCGCGGAACACTTCAACAAGCTCTGATATCAGTTTAGACTTGATATCTGACTTTACCAATTTGAAATCATAAAGTTCTTTCTTCATCTCGCTGTTTGTTGTTTCCATCTCTTCCAGTAATGTTTCAGCTTGAGAGGAGAATTCTGAGAGCACTCTTGAAGAAGAACTAAGTTCTTTTTTCATATTACTTACTTCATCTTTGTATCCTTCTAGGACGACTGAGTGTTTCTCTACACTCTCAGTATTAGACTCGACTTTTCTGTCTATCTCGTCGAGTTTGCCACTTATTCTGACCAGGTCTTTGATCTTTGACATCACTTATAACACCCCCTATCTTGACCTCTGTGTTGAGTATAATCTTCTGATCATTTCCGTATCCGATGCTTCATCTGGAGCTTTATCATCTCTTATCCTTATGACTCTTGGAAACCTTAAAGCATATCCTGAACTGTAAGTGGGCGATTTTTGTATCTCTTCATAATTGACTTCTATTACTATCTGCGGTGTTATCGTCACGCTTCTTCCTTTCTCTTCCTTTATTAGCGGTTTGATGAGTTGTGTTAATTGTTCAAAAGTAACTCCCGCACCTTCAAGTTCTTTGATGCCAGTTCCTACCTTTCCTATCTCAAGGAACCTTTCTTTCTCTTTGTCGTAACAGGCTAGTGTGAAACTGGTCAGCCATCCGCTTCTTTTTCCTTCTCCCCACTCTGCTCCGACAATGACAAGATCTAATGATTCCATTACTGGCTTTACCTTAACGCCGTATCCAACTCTAGCTCCTGGTTTGTATATGCCCTCCAGGTTTTTGAACATGACCCCTTCCTCCCCGTCAGCTAGAGATCTCTTATAGAAATCTTCTGCTTCTTTCTCGTCAGAGGTTATTATCTGTTTTGCAGTTCTTATCTTAAGATTTTCTTCTTTGATATATTTCTCGATTATTTTTCTTCTTTCCTTAAAGGGTTCTTTTAAGAAGCTCTCCCCTTCAAACATTATGACGTCGAACACGTTAAGTTCTACTGGAAAATCTTCAGATAGTTCTTTTATATTATACTTTCTTTTTATCCTTTGTGAGATGCTTTGGAAAGGAAGATATTTCTTTGTCTTTGGATCATACCCTACAGCTTCTGCATCTATTATGTAATTGTTACCTTCTATATGATCCTTTACGTATTCTATAACTTCTGGGAATTGTGCTGTAACATCTTCTAATCTTCTTGTGAATATCTTTATCACGTCTTTGTTTCTATGTATCTGCATCCTAAAACCGTCATATTTGTACTCTATCGCTGCTGGTTTACCGACTCTTTCGAAAGCGTCTTTGATGCTCTTGGCCTTTATGAATAGCATGACCTTGATCGGTTTCCCAACTTTAAGACCGACCGATTTTAACCCTTTAAGTCCGGAAGTTTTTGCTAGTTCTGCGACTTCTGAAAAATCGTTGAGTATATCATACGCTTCCTGTACTTTTTCTACATACATGTTATAGGTTTCTCTATTTTCAGGTTCTATTATTTTTTTCTCTTGATCATAGTTTATGTTGATACTGTCTCCAAAGAATGCCCATACTATAGAGTCCCTGAGAACACCTTCGCCTATTCCTACCCTGAGATCTTCAAGCACTGTTCTGACGATGTATCTTGCTTCTATAGGTTCTGCACTGGTCAGGAGTTCAGCTATCATTCCGGTTTTTCTTTCTACTGCTCCGCTTCCTTCAAGTTTAGCTATCTTAAGAAGGTTGTTGAATACCTTTTTTACCGTTAATTTCGTTGAGAAAAGTGTCGCTTGTTTCTTATTTTTTGCTAGGTATTCTGCAGCATCACCAAGATCTCCCGTTCTTTTCCATTCGGATTCTACCTTTGTTTCTGTCATTCCATAGCTTTTGCTGATAGCTTTTATTATCATCCTGGAAGCAACGCCCAGGGTTCTAGAATCATATTTTGGAAAGACTCTGCCTTGCAGTAATAGTATTATCTGTCTGATATCATCAACATCTGTTTTCCTTAAGAACTCAGCAACCAGATAGGTTTTTTCTAATCTTTTTGTTGTTTTTTCTATGCTATCATACAGCTTGACCAGTCTTTCATAGTTCATAAGAATTCGATAATTGGTTTATTTAAATAGATTACTGATTAGACTCTTATGTTCCTGTCCTTATTAGTTTTTTTGGATTTCTTCTTTAACCCATTTTTAAAATGATTAGCAATATCATTGGGGTTGCTAATTCATTATTGGTTGAGGATCTTATATTGCCTGGATAATCCAAAATTTTAAATACCCATTTATATATTGTTTTTGTATGGAGACTTTTGAGTGTATTGAAAAGAGGCGTTCGATAAGAAGATTCCTGGATACCGCTGTTGAGTGGGAAAAGGTGGGTAATATCCTAAGGGCTGCTCAACTTGCTCCTTCTTCTGGTAACACACAGGATGTTCGTATTGTAGTGGTTACTGATAAGAGTGTACGGGAGAAGGTTGCAGAAGCTTGTATAAAACAATACTGGATAGCTTCAGCTCCTGTTGTCTTAGTTGTTTATTCTGATGCAAAGGATACGAAACGTTTTTATGGGTTGAGGGGAGAGAAACTATATTCTATCCAAAATGCAGCTGCTGCTGCCGAGAATATTCTTTTAGCTGCGACAGATCAGGGTCTAGCAAGCTGTTGGGTGGGAGCTTTTGATGAGAATATGCTAAATAGTGTTTTAGGAGCACCTAATTCTGTGAGACCTCAGGCTGTTATTCCTATAGGTTATTCCGAGATGGAACCTGAAATTCCTAAGAAGTATAATCTTGTGGACACGACTTATATAAATTCTTGGGGAGGAAAGATAGTGAATGTTGACCTTGTCTTTAATGATTTTAGTGCTGTATTAAAGAAAAAGATCTCTGAGGCTAAGACTACAGCGGTTGAGAAAGGGCCGGTAATAGGGGCTAAACTTTTGGAAAAAGGCAAGGAGAAGTTTAATAAGGTTAAAGAGAAGATTAAAGATCGGGTTGAAGAGAAACGTCTTAAGAAAGAGAAAGCGCTTGAAAAAGAGCTTGGTGAGGAAGAAGCTGTTCTCGAGGACACTGAAGATAATATCTGATGCTTATTCTGTTAATTTTATAACTTCTTAGCATGTTCGTTGTTAAATTTGTAATCTATTGCGTATTCTGATTATCAGATATCTTGTAGAAAAAGAAAACAAATCTTCATTGGGAACAAGTCCCAATGAAGACAAGTTGTGAAATGCCTTCATTGTTTAATTTGTTGGGGGGTGCTTAAATAATGAAGGCTAGAAGTTCTTCACCACTTCTTGTGGGAAAACATCACCTCTTTTATCGGACTATTTCTATTCCGAGTTCATCGCTCAGGTGTTGTGCCTGAGGGCTTGCTCTCTTATAGTCCTGCTTGCCCAGTATCCAGGGAGATTTTACTCCTGTAATGATTGTCATTACTGTGAGTTTCCCTTTCATGTCTTCGGTAACTCTTGCTCCCCAGATGACATTTGCATCGTCATCCATAGATTCTGTAACAAGCTCTCCGATCCTTGATATTTCATCCAGGGTCAGGTCAGGTCCTCCATGTACATGGATGATAGCTCCTGTTGCGCCTTGGTAACTTATATCAAGGAGCGGGTTGGAAAGCGCACCTCTTACAGCTTCATCAACTCTGTTTGCTGTATCGCTTGCGCCTACACCGATAGCAGCTACTCCACCGTCGGTCATGATTGCTTTTACGTCAGCGTAGTCTAGGTTTACCAGTGATGGTATTGCTATCGTTTCGACGATACCTTTTATCATTGTAGATATAAGTTCGTTTGCCACTGCAAATGCTTGTTGAACAGGTAGATTTCCTGCAATGTTCACTAATCTATTATTATCTATTACAATTACTGTGTCAGAAACCTGTCTTAATTGTTGTAGACCAAATTCTGCTTTGTCAACTCTTGCTCTTTCAATCTTGAAAGGCATTGTTACTGTTCCGATGACTATTGCGCCTGCTTCTTTGGCGGTTTGTGCTACTACTGGTGAAGCACCTGTTCCTGTTCCGCCTCCCATACCTGCGCATACAAAGACCATATCAGAATTCTTTAGTGCCTCTTTTACTTTTTGTATGCTCTCTTTTGCAGCTTCTTGTCCCTTGTTTGGGAATCCTCCGCAACCAAGTCCTCTTGTGAGTTCTTGACCTAGTAGGAACTTTCTGTCAGCGTCTGTTATATTCAAGTGCTGAAGATCTGTGTTACATGCTATGATCTCTGCGCCTTGAACTCCTTTTTTATAGAGCCAATTGACCATGTTGTTTCCGGCTCCGCCCACACCGATGACTTTGATGTTTGCTTGGCCGACTTCTATCTCTGGTTGCTGGTTATTGGCTTCTGTGTTTAATGCGTTTTGCACCAAAAAATCCATTTTGTCTAACCCCCTTTTTAGGTTTTTTCGCTCTTGTTGAGCATTGAGTAACGCGTTTCTACGCATTTAGGCTCTTGATAATTTTTACCTTCTTTATCAGAACCATCTATTATTTCTATTGATGCTTTTTATATTTAAACATTTCTTGCTTCAAACGTATATGTTACAGAATATATGTTAGTATATTTTTTTGTATATTAGGCTATTTCTTTATTGATATTGTGTGCTTCTAGCACTGTCTGTCATCGTGCTTAGGTTTTTATCGTCGACAAAACTTGTTTTCTGAAATTATTTGTTTGTTTCACAAAGGTCAATAAACGATTCTAATATATGT
>JALWQS010000157.1:439-10556 GCA_027083015.1 Candidatus Woesearchaeota archaeon | reverse complement strand
ATGTTGTGTCTATTAGAATTTTATTCTTCATTTTTTAGTCTCTCCTGTTGGACTTCCTCTGATAGTCTTTCGAACTCTTCTATTGTTATTTTTATGAGTGGTTTTCTCTTTTTGATTAAGTTTTTAAGGGATTTTTTTGGCTTTATGAGAAGGCCATCCTTAGTTATTATTCCAATCGCTTCGCTTGATGGTTTCAGTCCAATTTGTTTTCTTATCTCTTTCGTTGTATATATCTCCCCCTTAGATCCTATTTTAAGTCGATATTTATTTTCTGTCAGAGGTGTCACCTTTTCCGATTATTCCGAAAAATAATAACCATTAGGAACATATAAAAAGATTGCTTTTCCATCAGCGAAAAATGATCAAACTAGGGGGCGTTTTTATCGTTTTGAAAAATATCAAATAGAATACCCAACTAGAAGAAAAACTAAAACCAAAAACTAAAGGAAAAACAAAGAGCGCCTTATAATTTTTAAAAAATTTAAAACAAAAGTTAAGAACCACATTTTTTTACGAAAAAGTAATAAATGATTGAGGTTTAGCAAGGAACGATCTCAATCGTGGTAAAATCCAGGGGGGATTTAATTGATAAACCACGAGCCATATATCCCGACGAGGGAAGAATACTTAAAATTAAAATCTTTTATAAAGAACAACGGAAAAAAACAAGCAGAAAGAGATTCATTAATATTTCTTTTAACATGGGGTAGAGGATTAAGACCAAAAGAAGCTCTAACACTTGAAGATTGGCAAATTAGCGAAACAAACATCCACATACCAGCTAGAAAAAGCAAAACCAAAAAACAATTAAATTACCTCATAGGCAAAAAACTCTATCAAGAAATAAAAAATTACATACAAAAAAACAAACAAACAATAATTCAAAATAAAGGCTTCTTGTTCGTAAGCAAAGGAAAAAAAGTAATGACAACTGTTGTCTGGAGCGATGTCTTTAGAAGAAAGTACCTCGATAAATGTTTCAATAATGAAATAAGGAAGAGAGGAATAAACGGAAAAGCGTATATGAAATATCAAACATATTGTGGAAGAAGATTCTTTTTCTCAGATATGGACGAAACACTAGGAGACCAATTCAGCATAAGCGAAAAAGCATATTTAAGCCAGCATAAACACATAAACACCCTGCACAACTTTTATTTAAGAAAAAACCAAAGAAACAAAGGACTGTTGATGATAAACTTATTAGAAGAACGAAACATTTTTAAACATCAATACCACATATAGACACCAAGAGAAAAAAGACAATAAAAACCAAATACAAACTTTTTTAAATAAGTTATACTACTCTTGTGTAGAAATGGGTTTCAGTGATTGGTTAAAAGGGATTTTTAGTAAAGAAGAGGAAGAGCCTTCTTATGATGTTGTCGCTTGTAGCAGGTGTGGTATTGAGTATCCTGAAGATGTGATGCATGCTGAAGGCAGTCTGATGTTCTGTAATGATTGTTATGAGAAGCAGAAGAAGGAGCAGGAGGAGCTAGAGAAGAAGCGTCGTCTGATGTCCCGTGTTGCTGTCTATCATTATAAGTGTGCTGATTGTAAGTTCTCTTTCAAACGTCGTGAGGATTTTAATATCCGTTTCTGCCCTAATTGCGGCAGTGAGAATTTCTTTGCTGAAGGCAAGAGTTATAAGTAATTGTTAAGTAATTGTTGCCCACTGAATTTTGGTTGTTTTTGCTTGATGATCTTTTTGTTTCTTACGACTACTTTTATAAATGATGGTTTCTCCCGAATCTTCATGCTGCCTGATATGTCTGAAAAAACTGAAAAAAAAGTGTCTGAAGTATCTTTTCAGCTCTCTGATTATGATTATGATCTTCCTAAAGAGCTTATAGCTCAGGAACCTCTTAAGGATCGTTCAGGCTCTAAGCTTATGGTTGTTGATGGTCTTAATGTTCAGCATAAGAGGTTCTCTGATATTGTTGATTTTTTTGAGCCTGGTGATGTTTTGGTCCTTAATGAGGCTAAGGTTGATCCTTGTCGCTTGCGAGGTCACAAGTCTTCTGGCGCTAAGGCTTCTTTTATCCTTAGTAAGCGTTTTGATACTAAGCTCTATGAGGTTCAGATTACCTGCAATAGGGTCCGCCTTGGTGATGAGTTTGTCTTTCCTGAGGGTCTTACTGCTGTTGTTGCTGAGAGAAGCGGTATGAATTTTATCGTCGAGTTCAATAAGGATCCTCAGCCTTTGTTACCTGAGATCGGTGAGATGCCTCTTCCTCCTTATATCCGCGTACCGCAGACTATAGATAATAGGGATCTTGTCCGTTCTCAGTACCAGACTGTCTATGCTAAGACTCCGGGCAGTATCGCCGCTCCTACTGCTGGTTTTCATTTTACTCCTGAACTTCTTCAGAAGATTGAGTCTAAGGGCGTTGGTGTTTGTATGATTACGTTGCATGTTGGTTATGGTACCTTTCTTCCTGTTAAAGAATCTGATATAAGGGATCATAAGATGCATTCTGAAGAGTTTGAGATCTCTGAGTCTTCTGCCAGCATCATCAATAATCGTCGTGGTCGTCTTATTCTCGTCGGCACCACGACTTTGCGGGCTCTTGAGTCTGCTTCTTCAGAGATGGGCATCATTAGAGCGATGAGAGGCTCTACTGATATTTTTATCTATCCTCCTTATGATTTTAAGTGTCGTGCTGATATGCTTATCACTAATTTTCACTTACCTAAGTCTACTCTTTTGATGCTGGTCAGTGCTTTTGCCTCTAAAGAAGTGATAGATAATGCTTACCGGGAGGCCATTAGGAACAAGTACCGTTTTTATTCTTTCGGTGATGCTATGCTTTTGATGCGATGATTCATCCTGATAATCTTTTGCTTGATCTTTCTGGGTCTTATTCTCTTATAGGCTTATCTTAGCATTTGCATTATGTATTTTTTCAGAAAATATTGTAAGCTCGTGGTCATCACTTTTTCCGAGCTTCTCAGGAGTTCTTCTATCTCTTTCTTCCCGAAATATTCCGCTCTTTCCACTTCTTTTCCGTCGGGTTTGAAGTCAAAGTTTTTTTCTATCAGGTAGATCTTGATGAATCTTAGGTTTGCTGAGTCTGGTTTTATCTTTTCATACCTTTCTTTCCCTAAGAATTTGAGGTCTTTTTCAGCGACTTTTATTCCTAGTTCTTCTTTTGTCTCTCTTATCGCCCCTTGCAGATAAGTTTCTTTCGCAGGAAAGTGTCCTCCTACAGAGTGGTCCCACAGGCCGTTGTCCTTTCTTTTTTGCAGCAGCACTTTCCCATCATTGATGATATAGACATATACTTCTCTGTGTAAAAGCCTTTTTGTATGTGCTTCTTCTCTTGTCGCTGTCCCTATGATTTTGTCATCATCATCGACAACTGCTATTATTTCTTTTGGGTCGTGAGCTATCATCTTCGTCTCCTTATACCATCTTCGTTTCCTTATGCGTTTCCTTATACTATTGTGGTTCTTCCAGGTGTTTCTTCAATACTTTGACCAGCCATTCCATGCATTTCCTGTCTACTGTCTCATCATCTCCGATCCTTGCTCCTTCTCTTCGTCTCATCTCGGTCAATGGGCAGTTAAGTATCTTTTTTCCTTTCTTTCCGGCATCTATATAGAATCCCATGCCGTGCATGTCTCCGGAAGAGAAGTTTATGCAGTCTTTGAAGACTTTTTTATCTATCAGTCGCATCCCGCATAGTACGTCTTTTATCCCATAGAATTCCTCAAAGAATTTTGATAGTACTCTCTCTCCTTTTCTTGGCAGGATTTTTCTTTTTCCGACGATAATATCAGGTTTGTTCTCTTCAAATAGGCTTATGAATCTTCTGATGTCTCTCGGATCGTGTTCCATATCCGCATCTATGGTCATGATGATATCATTAGAGGAGTTTTCTATCCCTTCTTGTACTGCCTTGTCTGCTCCCAGGCTTTTTTCGTTCCTTATGACTTTAGCCCCTTTCTCTTTTGCTATTGTTCCTGTCCTGTCGTCGCTTCCATCATCTACGACGATAATTTCATCTATATTTTCACCTGCCCATTCAATAGCTTCTTCTATCACCTGCCCTATGGTCTTTTCTTCATCTTTTGCAGGTATGACCAGGCTTATCCTTGTCATAGTTCCGCTTTGTACATCTTCTTGTTCTGTCATCTTATCTTTATTACTTCATCATTCTTGTTTATCCTTGTTCTTTTGGTGTTCTTGGTTGTTTCCTTCAGGATTTCTTGAGTAGAAGCACCCGCAGAATCTTTGTCTGTATAGTCCCATCTCTTTTGACATCTCTACTGATCTTCTGAATCCATCTTTTTTCTTGAAGTTGCTGTCTATCCATTTCACTCCGTTGTTTTTGCAGTGGAATTGTCCCAGCTTGTTTATCAGTTCTGCGTTCTTATGGGGTGATATGGTCATAGTGGTGGTTACGTACTTGAACCCATGTTCTTTTGCATACTCTGCTGTTTTTTTCAGCCGCATCGCAAAACATATCGTGCATCTTTTTCCTCCTTCTGGTTCCTCTTCAAACCCTTTGATCTGATCAAACCAATTCTCAACTTCATAATCATCTTCTATCAGCGGCACTTCAAGATTTCTCGCTACGATATTTGCTGAATCAAGTCTCTTTTCGTATTCTCCATAAGGGTGTATGTTCGGGTTGTACCAGTATGCTGTTACGTCATACTTTTCTTTCATCACTGATATGCTGTGTGTTCCGCATGGTCCGCAACAGACGTGAAGGAGCAGTTTTTCTTTCATTGAAAAAAAGAATCCTTGGGATTATTTAAGGATTTTGTTTGTCGACATCGTAAACAATATGACCTCCTCCCCAACCTAAAGGTTAGGGCATCATTTAGGAGGTCGACCAGAAATTACAGATCTCCAACCTGAAGGTTGGAGTAAGGTAATTTCTGTGTATCTGTTTGCCTGGTCTGCTGTTGTCTTTTTCTTTTATCTTTTATCTTCTTGTTTTTCTTTTGATTCTTGGATGACTTTTTGGGTTCTTTCGTACATTTCTCAGTAACCTTTAAAAATATGGGCTCTATTCATTCCTATTACGGTTCATATTTCGTTGTTTGTATCTCATCATTTATGTTGATGAAAGAGGTGTTCCCATGGTTAAAGGCAATAAGTCTCCTAAGATTAAGTTGTTGGTTCTTGATATCCTCAAGCCTCACACTCCCAATATTGTTGAGTTTTCTCGTGTTATCAGTGAGACTAATGGGGTCCTGAATGCTGAGGTTTCTGTTTACGCAGTTGATGAGAAGACTGAGTCTGTAAAGGCTGTTGTTGAGGGTCGTGATCTTCATTTTGAGAAGCTTAAATCAGCTATTGAGGATTTTGGAGCTAGTGTTCACTCTGTTGACAGGGTTGTTATTGGACAGTCATCTGAGAAGCTTAAGCTTCATGAGTATGAGCTTCATCATGAACATGTGCTCTGAAGCGCTCCTGATTTTTTGAAAGATGATGTCAAAAAATTATTATAGGATACTTGTTGAACATGAGATTGTCAGAAGGTATGTTCTTATCAATTCTTTTGATGGAGCTTTGACTGTACTGGGCATTATTTTTGCTGAGTTTTTTGCTCAAATCTCAGATCCCCGCTCTGTGATAATACCTACTATTGGTGCTGCTATCGCTATGTTCATCTCAGGGCTTTGGGGTGCTTATTCTGCTGAACATGCAGAGGTTAAGCGTTCTATCCGTGAGATTGAGTCGCATATGCTGAAAGATCTCAGTGATACTTCTTTCAGTAAAGCCAGGGAGGGAATGGCCTGGATTATCGGTTTTGTTGATGGCTTTAGTCCTCTGCTTGTTTCTTTAGTTGTTATTTTTCCTTTCTTTCTTGCTGCTTTAAGATTTATCTCTATGAGGGTTGCTTATTATTCTTCATTGCTCCTGATCGGTGTTGTGCTTTTTGCTCTCGGTGCTTTTGCGGGTCGTATCGCTCGTGAAAGTATGGTTAAACATGGATTGATCATGCTTTTTGCAGGTATTGTTATCGGTTGTGTGTTCCTTGTGCTTGCTTTTTTCAATATTTTATGAGTCTGTTTAGATAATGTCCTTAATGATACCCGATAAGTGGTTCTTGGGACTGATATTTGGAGGTTTTTAATATGAGATTTGCTTATCTTTTGTTGGTATTGTTGTTTGTTCCTTTGCTTTCTGGTTGTGTTATCAGGAGTGAAAAGACCGAGCTTGTCCAGACCAGCCTTTCCGATAAGAAGGTTGTCATGATCGTTGCTCCTGAGAATTTTCGTGATGAGGAACTTTTTGAGCCTATGAATCTGCTGAAAAGAGCAGGTGCTGATGTTATTGTCGCTTCTAAAGGTGTTCAGACAGCTCATGGTATGAAAGGCGGTTCTGTTGATGTGGATATTGATATTTCAGATGTTGATACTGATGATTACGACGGCGTTATCTTTGTGGGTGGTTCTGGTTCTGTCGTCTACAAGGATGATCCTGATGCTTTGAGGATTGCTCGTGAAGCTGCAGGTTCGGATGATGTTCTTGGTGCTCTTTGCCTTGCTCCTTCTATCCTTGCTGATGCGGGCGTCCTTAAGGGCAAAAAAGCTACTTGTTTCGCTTCTGAAGCTGAGAACCTGAAAGATCAGGGTGCTGATTACACTGGTGAGGGTGTTGTTGTTGATGGTAACATAATTACCGCGTCAGGTCCTGCTTTTGCGACTAAGTTCGGCACAGAATTCATAAGGCTTCTGACTGCTCAGACATGAGACTTTTGTTGGTAAAAAGAGAAAGCGAAAAAAATCATTAAAATTTTTTAGATATTTTTTGTTGTATCTTATGCGTTTTCTTCTATTTTGATACAGTTTACTGGACAACCATCTGCTGCTGCTTGGTTGCATCCTATATCATCGACTTCTGTCTGTTTTGGACTGGCTTTTCCGTCATCTCCTAATTCCCAGTTGTCTGGGCATGATGCTACGCACGCTCCGCATCCGATACATGTATCGTGATCTTGTGTTATCTTATATTTTGCCATTTGCTCACCTCATTTGATCGTGGTTGATTGATCTTAGCTGATTAATCATATTTGATTAATCATTTTTAATTGATCACCTTTGATTGATCATAGGTCTCTTTTTGTTTGATTCATATAAAACTTTTGTTTTTCAGGATATTTCTATTCTTTGAATTATCTTTACAGTCTTTATGTTTTATCTTTATGCTGCTGACTTTTACAAATATTATGGACTGACTTCATAAGTATTATAAAGAACCTTGATTCTCGTGTTTTGATCTGGAATCAAATCAAAGGAGGTTTTAATTATGTTTGAGACTATCATTATCGGTGGAGGTATTGCTGGTATGACTGCTGCTATCTATGCTTCCAGGAAAAAGATGGATTTTCTTCTTCTTGCTTCTGAACCTGGAGGGCAGTTTATGGTTTCTGGCGAGGTTCTTAATTATCCTGGTATCGTAAAGACTACTGGTGTTGAGTTTTTTCAGAAGATGCAGGAACAGTTGAAGTTCAACGGTATTGAGATGAAGAGGGAGACTGCTCAGAAAATTAAGAAGATTGATGATCATTTTAAGGTTCTTACTGATAAGGGTGAGTACGAAACTCAGACTGTTATTCTGGCCACCGGTGCGCGTGCTCGTAGGTTGAGTGTTCCTGGAGAGGACAGGCTTGACAAGAAAGGTGTCACTTATTGCAGTGTTTGCGATGGTCCTATTTTTCAGGGTCAGGATGTTGCTATAATCGGAGGGGGTAATTCTGCTCTTGAAGCGGTTGATTTTATGGCTAAGATCGCTAAGAAGATATACCTTATCGTCAATACTGATAAGCTCAACGGTCATGAATACCTTATTGATAATGTTAAGAAAGTTGAGAATCTTGAGATCCTTTACAATACCGATACAAAGGAGATTTTGGGAGATAATTTTGTTTCTGGTTTAAGGGTTGAGCAGTCTGGTGAGCAGAGAGATCTTGATGTGCGGGGGGTTATTATTGAGATTGGTCGTGTTCCTAATACTCAGCTCGTTGAAGGTCTTCTGGATCTTGATCCTCAGGGTCATATTCTTGTAGATTGTCAGGGCCATACCAGTATTCCGGGAATTTTTGCAGGTGGCGATTGCGCTGCTGGTCATGAGTTTCAGTATATCATCGCTGCGGGTCAGGGTTGTATGTGTTTGTTGAAGGCGGCGCGTTACCTTGCTAATAAGAAGCAGCAGTGAACTGAAGATGAACCTTAAGAAGATATCTGCCGTCATTAAGGAATACAATAAGTATCGCTCTGAATCCAACGCTTCTTTAGTCAGGGTCTTTAAGAGGTCTTTTCGTATTGATTTTTCAGGCACTTATTGTAAGACCTGCGGCTTTTACGATTATTTTGAGGAGTTGAGACTTATGCTTCAGCGTAAAGGTGTGGATACGAAGATATCCAGGATAAAAGAAAAAGAGGATGGTGCTTTTGTCACCTTTACTTTAAGATAGCCCGTCTTTAAGATAGACGGTCTAAGCCATCTGTTTTTTATGATCCTCTTTTTAAAGTGAACCCACAGGTTTTTATTTGATACCTGCTTACTGGAATCTATGAGGCCTTCTGTTGCTCTTAGGGAATTGAAGCGTTGGGTGACGCTTGGTCCTTCTTTCCTGCAGACTGTTTCTCAGGTCAGGTCTGTTTATCATGATTACAGATCTTTGGATAAGGTTGTTGAGGAAACAAAGGACCGATACGTTTCTGACAAGGTCAATCTTGTAGGTCATAGTTATGGTGGTGTTCTAGCTATGGATTTTGCATTGGGTCATCCTTCGGATATATCTTCACTCGTCACTGTTACTGCTCCTTTTCATGGTACCCGCAGGGCTTATCTTGGCAATGTGATGTATCTTTTTGGTATCAGGACTCCTGTTCTCGACGAGCTTTATCCTGATACTGATTTCACTCTTGATATGGTCGCTAAGATCCGTCGGAGGCTTTACTTGTTGGCTGAATCAGGAGCTATGATCTATAATGTGATATCTACAGAGGATGAGTTTGTGGCTGCCCCTTCTATGTCTTTGAAGCACCCTCCTAACATTACGCCCATAACCGAGATTAGGGTCGGTGAAGGCCATTGCGAGTCTTTTTTCTGTGACACTACTTCTTCTTTGGTAAGGAGGGTCATAAGCTCTGATTTTCCGACCATCCTTGTTCATCCTTTATTGGAGAACAGTTCTTATTTTGATAATTTCTTGAAAACTTTGACTCCTGAACAGCGTTCTAAGACTGTTGTTTTTGATTACGATTTTATGCATCCCCTGAAATGAGCTGTTTCTTTTTTTGATAACTTTTATATACTCTGCTGACTTCATTTATTATGTTATGAAAGAGATAATTTCCAGGATTGAGAATTTAAAGCAAGGGCCTATCCGTACTCTTGTTGATAAGCGTATAGATGAGTTCCGTCGTATGCGGGCTCGTCGTGATAAGGCTTTGTTTAGTGAGCTTTGTTTTTGTATCCTGACTGCTAATTTTAATGCTGAACGGGGTATCCGTCTTCAGAAAAAGCTTTATCATGATTTTCCTGTCATTTCCAGACAGGGTCTTGTCAAAAGATTGAAGGAAGAAGGTTACCGTTTTCCTAATGTGCGTGCACATTACATCGTTGAGGCCAGGAAGAAGTTTCCTTTGTTAAAAGAAAAATTAGCGTCTGTTGATGATGCCCTGGAATTGAGGAACTGGATCAATTCTTCAATCAAAGGTTTGGGTTTTAAGGAAGCCTCTCATTTCCTGAGAAATATCGGTTTTACTGATCTTGCCATAATTGATTTTCATATCGTGGATATTCTTGCGGATAATGGTCTTATTGAACGTCCTAAGACTATGACTCCTAAGCGGTATCTTGAGATTGAGAAGAAGCTTCAGGAGATCGGCAGGAGGGCAGGTCTTAACATGGCCGAACTTGATCTTTTCTTATGGTATCTTGAGACTGGCAAGGTCTTAAAATGAACTAGTAGGCCGAATTTACCAGATCTTTATCTTTTTCTGGGTTCTGGCAGGGATTTTTGTCTTCTGAAATACATTCTGTGAAAGTCTTTGTATGAATCCTTGATGCATCTTTTTAACTGTTCTTCTTCCCAGCATTTCCAAAGTTCTGTTTTGTCATTCCACTCGAAGGTGTATGCATGGA
>JALWQS010000157.1:0-429 GCA_027083015.1 Candidatus Woesearchaeota archaeon | reverse complement strand
ATTTCCCAGTCCTTCTATTGTTTTTTCTTTTTCTTCACCGAGAAAATCTATCACTGACTGATGGCTTCCGAATCTTATTCTTGCTATATAACCTGCTGTTTCAGGTCCTCGGTCATATTTTAATAAGTGTATTGTGGCTTTCATCAGTCTGGCCTAGAACAAAGATGATTTTTTAGTGATAAAGATTTTAATGAGTCCAAGGGGCTTCGAACCCCCGACCTATCGGTTTCACACCAATACTAGCATCGCCGTATTGTTAAGAGCCGATTGCTCTACCAGGCTGAGCTATGGACCCGTCTGATAGTGTCGTGATTAGAGGTTTTATTTAAATCTTCCTTTTGGTCTTGGTGGTATGGTTGGTTGCTCATTAAAAGAAATTTTTCATTCGCTATTGGTTTAGTAAGATCATATGCTTAGAACCTATAAGAT
>JALWQS010000156.1 GCA_027083015.1 Candidatus Woesearchaeota archaeon | reverse complement strand
CCTTTAGGTCGGGGATAGACCCGAGTGGCGAGTTTTTGTTATGTGAGCTATCCGCAAGGCTATACCACGCAGGAAAGCATCAGATTATCTTTTCAGAAGACCTTTAAGCTTGAGTCCGTAAGCGATCAAGGGAGTGAAGATAAGCCTGCCCTTATTCTGACGGGAAACTTTAAGAGACGTCCGAGCGTTCTCAACAATCAAAGGTGTGCGGACATAAACAGGCTCTTTCAGAAGACTATAAGATCTGGAGAAGACCCCGCCACGATCATAATAAGAACTGTCTTTAACCTGACCATCAAGAGCCAAAGGAAGCTTCTTCTTCAACAGCAAACCTTTAGTCAGACGTTCACCAAGAAGGACTGATTCAAGAGCAAAACTAAAAGGGGTAGTGATGCCTCCCTGGTATTGAGTGACCATATTCACAGCAAGATAATTAAACTTTCCATCAGAAGACGTATTGTAACTATACCTCAAAAAATTCAATTCTAAAGAAACAAGAAACGGACCCACCTGTTGAGAATAGCCAAGAACATAAGAGTCCTTGTCAGGGCTTCCTGATCTATCAGCCCAGGTAAAGATAGCCTGAAGAGATTCCTCAGCCATGAGAGAATCAGGATAACCACTTTTAGTAATATCTGTCTGAAAACTTGGATCGGTAAGCTCAGAAGTCTTAAAAGGATCAGGATTATCAGAAGAGAAAGGGATCATAAGTTTTTCATCTGAATCTCCCGGATCTTTCTTCGGAACAATCTTTTTAGCGGCAAGATTTTTAGAAGGGGAAGGGGGAGTCCTGACAGTAAAGCCAATGGTCGGAGAATCAGTCCTGATAAGATCTGAAGAATGGCCAGTCTGAGAACTATCAAGAGAAGCGATACTGATTGTACGTGCTAATGCAGGATCTTCAGATGTTTCATCTACAGCATCAACAAGCGAACCTTTCCTCTTAGAGAGAAACTCATTAACCTCTTCTGAAACAAGGTAAAAAAGATCTTTCCAAGATAAACTACTGTTGTTTCTGTAAGGGCGCTCCCCATCTTTCTTAAAGGTTTCTTCAAGCAGATCATCACCTAAGATAAAAAGCAGATCACCGAGAGGGCGATAAGGGAAATAACCAGGAACCTGAGCAGAGATTTCCTGCCTGTCCTTAGAAAAATTCAGTTCTAAAACAGGCGCAGCATCATTCTGTCTATCATCAAGGACTATCAGATGAGCATCAGGGTCCTCAAAAGGATTTGAATAATGGATCTCATAAGGCAAAGAATGATGCTTGAGTTCCCGAGCAAAACCTGTAAGACGCGAGTACCGCTGAAGTTCAGAGAATGTTCTCTTGGTCAAAGACTCAAGTTCAGAGAGACTGAGCTTTTCAGAACGGCCAATGACTGAAGCTTTTCTTTCATGTTCCAGATCTACAGCAAGCATACGATCCCATGTAGACTCAGCACCTTCAGAAGAAACGTGCTCTTCATCATTATCCGTCTCCTCTTCATTTCTTTTCTGCTCATTTATTTTCGGGTCATCACTTTCATCTAAAGGTTTATGCAGAACTTGTGAATTAACAGGAGTAGAACCTGATCTAGAATTGAGACGTTCAATAATCTCTTCAGTAGTAGAACCTATACCAAGTATTGTGTGGTTGCAGCTCTTCGATTTAGACATTTCAACACCTTAAGTTTCAACGATCTGTGATGTGACATTATAATAGACATGTCTCTAACGAGCAGTATTAAGCGCTTAGTGCATATTAAACATTTGGCTTAAAATTTTACTTAAAAAAGACTTATTTTTTTATCCTGTCAGTTAAAGCAGCAAATTCTTCTTTTCTTCTTGAAAATACTCTTCCTGTTACTCTCACCAGTCTTGGGATAAATATCAGAAAGCCGGGAAACAAGAAGCGCCCATCAATTGAAACCTTATCAGCGATATTTGGATCAGATACTCCAAACAATTCAGACAACTCTTCAGTAAAGATCAAGTGATACATCTTAGTTCACATATCTCTGCTCTTTTTTATCTGAATACGCAATGGTTTTTTCCAGATAATGACAAAGGATATCATCAATCTTTATTCCCGAAGTAAGAGGAAAGAACTTGCTGACAATCCTCCGAAGACGAAAATACTTCTCTGGGGTTATGGTAAACTCTTCTAATAAAGGTCTGCGTTCTGGAAGGCGAGTATGATCCTCTACTATAATCCCTTCCTTATGAATTTCTTCTTCAAGATCTATTATATCAGTCATGTTCCATAGCTCAGATCAAAAGAGCGACAATAGCCAAAGACTGGCTCCAACCAAGAGGCGTATTATGATTATACTCATCACTATCTGCAAAGTACAGTTCGGGAAGCTCACCGTCTTCAGTCATAACCTCAAGAGTCTTCCTAAAATAATGCGCGTACTTATCAGGACGGTTCATCTGTTTGTAGATGATAGCCAACCAAGGGAATCCGAATGTCCATTCTGCTTCACCGCCCCTGTTGAAATAGCGGTCATTCTCATACCTGATAACACCATTCTTCCTGACAAGTTTTTTCTCAACACCCTCAAGGATGGCGAGCTTCTGCTCCTCAGAAACAACTTCATACGGGTAGATCAGAGAAAGCAGGGCTAAATCAGTGTCTTTACTCTCAGATTCCCTAGGCAGCAAGTGGTTGAGCATATCCTGACCTTTCTTGATAAGATTATCAGGAACATCAACTATGTGAGATATTTTCTTCAGGCCAGCGACGCAAGCACCGACGGAAGAAGCATGAACCTCTTCGTTCTCTTCCCACATACCGGAGTCAGCATCATGCCAGTACTCAATAGAGGCAAGGTAATCGACAAGTTTCTGTACAATCCTCAAGTCGTTCTCGTCTCTCAATACTTTGATACCTTTAGATTCCAGATCACCTATCTTAAACAGGATGGCGCCAATAGCATCATTCTGCTTATTGCCCCAATCCTCCCAAAACTCATTGAAGGTTTCAGGGTCGTAGCGAGCATGGATGTACTGATAACGATACTTAGGTTTTTCCTTGATAGCATAATCTATCTTGTACTCATGCTTCAGGAACACATCAAGCAAAGCCTGATACGTCCTGATAACTTCTTTGTAAGATTTTACAGCTTCAAGACCGAGAGCAACATAAACATTATCTCTCAACCAGGCCTGTTTAGAGTAATGAGTGGTAGGATCCGCAGCTGCGACAAACAGGCCTTTAGGCGTCTGAAGCTGCTTGAGGATCTTTATAGATTTAGCAAGCATCTTAGCACCTCTAAGAACTATAATCCATCTTCTTTTCACCAGAAAAGAATGAAGGGTCTTTAAGACCAAGTTCCTGAGCATACTTTTGGCGGTACTCATTGAAACGGTCAAGCCATCTTTCAGGATCCTTTAAAGCAGCCTGACGCATACTTTCAAGACCCATAATCAACTGGAGCCTTTGATGAAGGGGGAAAGTTGGCTCTTGTTCCAGTCTCTCGTAGACGTTTCCACGAGCAGTAGCTTCCTGAACCAGATCTTCCCTGTAGATCCCAAAATGGATAAGAATGCCGAGAGCTTGTTCTGCAATGAATTCTGCATCTGCGCCAGGATATATCCTCTGATCGCTTTCGGGTCTGGATGAAAGCCGTTCCCGATCTGCAGAGCATAGCAGCTCTTCTTCTAGGTCCTTTGTTTTATCGTTTGACATCTCTCAACCACCTAAATAGTGTGACCACCACACAGTAATAATATTAATGTAGCAACTTATATATAAATGTTTCGTTTGTTATCACTCATAAGTGGTTATTTCAAAATATTTAAAAAACGTAGATGCGATGCAAAAAGCATGAGAATACGCCTGGAAGAGCTATTAAAGAAGATATTTGCCAGCAAAGGCGACAAAAGACTGGCAGAACTAATAAT
The DNA here is from genome assembly GCA_027083015.1 of Candidatus Woesearchaeota archaeon. GTDB lineage: Archaea > Nanobdellota > Nanobdellia > Woesearchaeales > UBA11576 > UBA11576. Next base: position 6,874 of record JALWQS010000156.1, on the reverse strand, counting down.
AGATGAATTGATGAACTGGGAAGAAGTCATAAAAGATCCAAATCGGGAAATAACTATAAGCAGCTATTGCAGAAGGTTATCATTAACAAGAGTGCCAGAAGAACTAAAACCAACACCTTACGTACCGCGAGGACTCGTGGAAGTAGCAAAGATAAGATATGTAAGCACAATAAGAAAAGAACCTTACCTTACAATAGAACAAAATGCGATAAATGTTGTGGAATGCTATAAAGGAAAAGAAGAGGTGCTAAAGACCATCTATGAATTGTGGCGTAAACTATACAAAGAAGATACGGAAACAATCGAATATCTGGAAAAGCATGATAATGATTACCAATCACTGTTCCTAAAGATGAGAGCAGACAAGGATCAAAGCATAAAGCCGGTCAAAAAACCAAAAGAAAATCAGAAGCAACATAGATAAAATAAAACCTATCATACAGTCGGCTTATCTTCAAGAATAAGAGCAGCAGCACCGATAACGCCCGCAGAATCACCAAGCTTGTTCTTGACGACCTTAACATACTGCTTCTTCTCACCAAGAGAATAACGACGGGTAGCTTCATTGACTTCATCATAAAAATCAAGATTGCTGACACCACCGCCGATAACAATGATTCCCGGATCAAGAATATTCACAAGCTGCGCAAGAGCAAGACCAATCTTATCAACAGTTTCCTCCCTGATAAGAACAGCGACAGGATCATCAGATTTCCAGATAGCTCTCACATCAGAATCCTCAAGAGAACCGCCCTTAGCCTTATACCTCTCCACGATCTTAGGGCCAGAAAACCAAGCTTCAGAACAACCGTGAAGGCCGCAACGACACAAAGGACCAGAAGGATCAATGACATTATGACCGAACTCACCAACATAATTATGCTCACCAAAATAAAGCTTATCATCAATGACAATACCCGCACCGACACCAGTGCCGATGATCACCCCGACCATGTTAGAGTAACCCTTACCATTACCTGCGGAATGCTCAGCAAGAGCAAAACAATCAGCATCATTAAGGATAGCAATCTTAGTATCATATCTTTCCTTAAGACCCTTCTTAAGATTATAACCCTTAAGACTTTGGATCTTTATCATCTCACCAACAGTGCCGTCAGAAGCGACATGATCAGGAATACTGACACCGATACCAGAAATATCATAACCCTCCTTAAGACGGTCAATAAGAGAGAACATATTACCGACAACCTCTTCCAGAGGAGAATCTTTAAGAGCAGGAACACGGTCCTTCCTGACAATATTATACTTCTCGTCCACCAGGATGCCTTCAATCTTAGTACCGCCAATATCCAAAGCAACAGCATATCTCATGATAATCAAACCTCAAGAACAAACAGTATCTTTCCAGCATAAAAAACTTACGCTTACAGACAGATACCAGCAATCATCGCTTATAAGCTTCCAGGACTAATTCAATAAACAATGCAGAACTCCAAGCCTGAGAAAAACACCCGCGACTAGACAGGTCCTTAGCATCAGAGATTTCAGCATGATCGCCCAAAGAACCCTTCCAAAGGATCTCATAAGCACTCGAATCCAAAATAGCAGAGATGTTAGACTCGAAAACGATAGGATTATTACGAAGAAGACAGATAGCAGCAAGATTATTGATCCAAAACCAAGAATCACCCCTATGATAAGACTTGTTATGCAAGCCAGTATGGTGGTCAGTAAAAAGGTAATGGTGCTTATCGATAGATGACAAGCCACCCCAGTGAAGCTGAAGACGCTTCAGAGAATTTCTGAAAACAATCTCCCACTCCTGCTTAGAAAGAAGCTCAGGAAAATGATAATAAGCGATAAAGATGTTAGGACGGACAGTGAAATCATCCTTACGATCAGCAAGAAAAGAACCGTTAAAAAAAGTCTCTCTGACAAGCCGACCCATATCATCAAGTTTCTTACGAAACTCTTCCTTGCCGGTAAGCTCAAAAGCGAACCTCAACATATTAAGGAACTGACACTGGATCTCAATACAAAAACCTTCACGCTCATCCTTATGCTGCCAATGAGTATCCATCCAAGTCTCCAGAGGATTATTAAAGATAAGCCCATCACGCATATAAGTCTTCTCAATACGCGAGATGCTGATCAAAAGTTGTCTGGAAATATGATTTAGTTCTTCTTCAGAGAATAAATCTTCAGAATCTTTATGACCAGACTTTTCAACAGCAAGCTTAAGATCACGAAGACGCTTAAAGACCCAACCCACACCGTCGGCAGAACCAAGATGAGACATTGGGATCCGGTTAGGGATGCGGCCGTCAATCCAGACAGCATCAAGATACTTCATAAGAATAGCTTTAGCTTCCAAAAACCTGCCAGTCCTTATGAGGCCAATAGTGGAGATAGACTCATCACGGGTCCAAAACTGAAAAAACCAAGGATACCCAGCAAACAACCTTTTCATACCATCACGTTCAACAATAAGATTGTTAAGAGAGTTCTGAGCGCAAAGGAATGCAGCGTGAGAAAACTTCTTAATCCTTCGGTTCCTGATCCTGATAATCTTAAGATCTTTGCTTCTCTTGCTATTCTTAGAAGACTTTAGTTTAGACAACTCCTCAAGAGCTTCTTCTTTCGTACGACCGACAGCGACCAAAGCCCCCTTCGCCTCAAAAAGAAAAGGACGGTAGATAAATCGCGAAAAAGGCGCATCTTGCCGGATCTCATCATAAGGATACCTGTGCTCTTCCCAGGAATCAACAAAGCGGTAATCCTTATCAAGATTACAATCGGAAGGATTTATGATGCAGAAAAGATCGAACTCATGAGAAAGATGAACAGAATCCTCCCGGCCATCAGTCATCTTAGAAAACTTTATGATAATATTGTCCTCCTCAATGGTAATCTCATGATAACGTCCGTACTGACGAGAATCATACACCCTCTTAAAATCAAAATCAATCTGGACCAAAGACTTCTTAGAAATCTTATAGACGAAACCATTGATGCCTTCAGGCATGAAAATCTCATCTTTGTTATCCTTAGAGAAGCGCCTGATAGAACGAAGATCATTCTCGATAAGCAGGTACTCAGCATCCCTGATCCTTATGTTCTCCAGAATCTTAAACATATTAAGATCAAAATTGACGATCAGACCATTATACTTAGAGATAGGAAAATCAGAAAGAAAAAGGAAACTACCAAGACCATTGGCCAGGATAAAACTGGACGTATCACATCTCCTTTCAGGCTTCAAGCCTCCTAAGTCATATCTAACCCTGGGCATTTCCTCTGATAATAGCTAATAACTCCTCTTTTTTTTGTTCAAGCAACTCCTGAGTATCGGCCTCAAGCCTAAGACGGACAAGAGGTTCAGTATTGGACTTTCTCAACGAGAACCACCAATCAGGATAAGTAACATGGATACCGTCAATTTCAAGAAGCTGACCGTCAGAATACCTGGCCTTGACCCTATCCAGCACAGCCGGAGCATCATCGACCTTAGTGCTGATCTCAGGACTCTGAAAATACCTCCGGAAAGGAGCGATAAGTTCAGAAACCTTCTTGCCAGAAATACAGACAGAATTCAAGACCTTCACTGCAGCAAAAAGACCATCATCGATAGAATAATTCTCCTTAAACATCATATGACCAGAAAGTTCAGCACCAAAAAGACCTCCCTCCTTGATAAGCTTCTCCTTATAGAAGGGATTGCCCACTTTCATCATGACAGGAACGCCCTTGTTCTTAACGATCTCTTCTTTAGTAACCTTAGAGAAACGAAGATCAAAATATACCTTTTCACCCTCATGCCCCTTAAGTTCGCTCTGAACAAGAAGACAGGTAATCATATCAGGAAAGATGATCTCGCCATTCTCATCAAGAACTATAGATCGATCAGCATCCCCATCAAAGAACAGACCTATATCAGCATGATTCTCCCTTATAGCTTTCTGAATGTCCTGAAAATTCTTTATCTCATGAGGATTAGCAGGGTGGTTAGGGAATGAACCTTTAGGTATTTCAAAAAGATGGATACACTCGACAGGCAAAGAATCAAGAAGGGGCTTAGCAGATATTGCCCCTACACCATTACCGTAATCACAGACTATTTTTAAACCCTTTATATTGCCGGTGAATCTCTTAATATGCGTAAGATAATCATCAAGAACCTCTTTCTTGAAGATCTTACCTTCAGTCCCGGCACTGCGAAACTCATTCTTGACAGCAAGAGCCTTAATCTCTTCCATACCAGAACCAGCACCGATCTGCAAAGCAGGAGGAGCGATAAGCTTAAACGCGTTGTACTGGCTGGGATTATGAGAAGCAGAGATCATTATACCGCCGTCATAACCGTAATGAGCCACAGAAAAATTAAGCATAGGGGTAGTCACAAGACCAATATCAACAACATCAACACCCTGATCATTAAGTCCGCGAGCAAGATGACTAAACAGGGCTTCGGAAGAATCCCTCATATCACGACCGACAACAACTTTTTTACAACCAAGAAAGACAGCAAAAGCACGCCCAATCCTGTAAGCAGCATCTTCGTTGATCTCTTCAGGATAAACGCCTCTAACATCATAAGCCTTGAAAATCTTAGGATTCATCTCCAACATATAACATCACCTTAATCAACATCTTCCGATGTTCTACCATTTTTTGGGACTCCTTCCAACTCCCATGAGCCCATCTAAAGCCAAACAAGTCAAATCATAATTACTATTTATAATGAACGTTTAAAGAGGTATTCACTTATCAATATAAGATGTAAAGCCAAGCCCTACTACGTTTTTGTTTCGCAAAAACTTCGTCTGGCCAGCCGTTACAAGCAGTAAAAACTGCTCGTCCCGGCTCAGGTGGCACAGACGGGCTTGGCTTAGTATGGTGGTAATTAAATAATGCTTAAACTATACTGAGTGCTTAAACACTTAAGCTACTGTTGTGTCATGTCTTCGCCGCGATAAAAAGCAGCAGCAGATTCGGGAGAGATAGTATTGATATAAACGCCCGATCCAAGCTCAAAACCTGCAGGGATGGCTATCCGAGGCATAATCTCAATATGAAAATGAAGGTCCTCGCCTTTAGGAGAGTAAAACAAGCACATATTAAAAGAGACATTAAGCTCCTTAAGCTTATTCAATATGGTCTTCAAACATTTCGCAAGATCATGAAACTCATTATCAGAAAGATCCTCAAGACAACAATAATGATTCTTAGGAAAGATCCAAGCTTCCATGTTGAACCTTGAAGCATAAGGCGTAAAAGCCAGACAAGAATCATTCTCAATGATCTTACGGATACCCTTAGCTTCTTCATCAACAATACGACAATAAGGACAAGCATCATACTGCTTGACAGCATCAAGCTTAGCCTGAACCTCAGCAGGAACAATATTCAAAGAAATGGCCTGACTATGTGAATGGATCAGAGAAGTTCCTGCCCAAGACCCATGATTCTTGAACAAAGAAACATACTTTATGTGGGGCTTACCGCCAAGCTCACCGATCCTATTAGCATAGACCTTCAAGATCTGGACAAGCTTCTCTTCATCAAAATCCCAAATCTGAAGATCATGATGAGGTGTCTCAACAATGATCTCATGATGGCCGTAAGCATCAGAAAACGTGAAGAAATGATTATGCGTCTGGATCTCAGGGTTACCACGAGTCTCAACAGCAGGAAACTTATTCTTGAACCAACGAACCTCCCAACCCTTGCCCTGACCAATACGACCCCACTCAGGAGGCGTCTGATCCTCGTGACCCGGGCAAAAGAAACAATGTTCAGGACCTTTATCATCAGCATATATAGACTTATCCTGCTTGAAATCATGCGGTCTCTTACCACGATTCTCTGATATAACCACCCAACGATCAAGTATGTAATCTTTCCTAAGTTCCATCATCTTCACCTGTTAAATAAACATAGCAATCTCATCTGCTTTTGGACAATCCAGTGCTTTTCTCGACGGCTAAGTTATGTGCTCTGATATAATTCTTGATCAGGATCTTCCAGTCAGCGATCTCTGCGAGCTTACGAGCCTCAAACTTTTCTTCAATACGATCAGCTTTTGGGCAAGTAACATAATCAAAGATGATATCTGCAAGATCATCAACAATATCTGTTTCTTCCCTGTTAAGACGCTTAAGGATCTTAATACCCTTCTCTTTCTCACGAGGGCCTACATTATTCAGGATGAACTGGCCAAAACCGGAAACATCAGTGGTCAAGGAAGTCACACAGAGAGAAGCACATTCAAGAGGGGTATAACCAAAAGGTTCATAAGCAGAAGGAAAGATTCCAAAATGACAGCCTTGCATACACTCATGATAATTGAGGTTAAGAAGACCATCCGCACCAGTGAGATAAACAGGATAATATATCACCTTGACAGCATCAGTCTCAGAATTCTTCAGATTCTCATTCGCAAGAAGCCTTATTATTCCATCATCAGGATCCATAAGGTCATGCGTACAGACCGGAGGGGATGATTTTGAGCGCTTAAACCTCAAGACTTTAGAATAGATCTCCTCACTAAGCCTTCTTTTAAGAAGCGTTTCTCGCGAGATATTCTTGCCAGTAACCACAGCAGTGAGAAGCTTACGCATAATCTCATCCCTGTTATCAGTTATGCTCTGCATGATATCCTCAAAAAAAGTCCTGTTCTCAATAATCTCAGGCTTTATGCCTCTGATTCCCGTAGGAACCCAAAAGAAAGCGACAATATTTTCTTTAGATCTTGATTCTTTAAGCTTATCATTCACCCTGGCAAGCGCTTTAATAAAGACATCAATGCCTTTATCACGAATCTCATGACGAGCGGCCAGAAAGATAAGATGCGTCTTCTCAAGATCAATCTTGTAATAAGGAAAAAAATAATACATAAGGAAAAGGAACAGCT
>JALWQS010000155.1:7648-10779 GCA_027083015.1 Candidatus Woesearchaeota archaeon | reverse complement strand
GTTCTGGTTCTCTCGAAGAAGGCATTCTGATGTTTTGAGAGCTTAAGAGATCGTTTATCGTGTCTCCCACATGAAGGGCATGTTTTCCGTCGGTTCCTAGCAGGTTTAGCATTATTAATAGTGATATGGAAGAGGGTTTTTGTAATGCTTCGCCGTTTCCTGCTCCCTGATAACTATCTAGGAGTTCTTTTCCTACAAAACTGTCTATGTAAGGTAGGATTCCTGTAGGTTCTAGTTCTTTATAGACCACGCTCCATGCCTGTGTAGTATTGATGCCTATCCTTAATCGTCGGTTGCCTCTCCAATCTTCTCTTAACGAACCCAGTCTCCAGATTCTGATTATCGTCTCTTTGATTCCCTTATAAGGTTGGAGCGGATGATCTGCTATGTATTCGTGATAAGCAGCCCATACGGGATGAGAGCGGTTTTCCATATCGCATGGCAGTTCAAAGAAATCATATACGTTCTGGACTCCTCCTCTCTTTGAACAGAGTTTATTATGTAAGTTTCTGAACGCATCGAAACGAATGTTCGGGAATGCTCTCTTATTCTTTTCCGCCCAATGCTTGAACCAGGAGAATTGTCTTTCTAATGAAGGGACTATTGTACCGTCATAATCAAAGATTACTGCTTCCAGACCTGGATCATACCTTGTTGTCATGACCTTTGGTTTGTGTCTGTGCTTTAAATATGTTATGAGAACTTATTATACTACACATATGACCTTTAAAAAACATGATAGATCTTAGAAGTTGGTTGGTCTTTAAAGCATAAAAAAGATAGAAAAAAATTTGAGAAAACTCACTTTTTCTTTGTCCTGGATTGAACTTTAGGTAAGGGTCTTACTACATCTATGGGTATGACTCCTTTTTCTAGTTCTCGTTTGGCTATTTCCAACGGGTTATAGTTCATCTTCTCAAGATCTTTCTTGCTGATCTTGATCAGGTAAGGTGCTCCCATGCTTATTTGTAATGCCCTGCTTCCTAAGATTCGAGCTTTCTCGTACTTACTTATCTTTTCTTTTTGTTTGGCCGTCATTTTTCGTTTATTCTAGGTGTTTCCTCAACTGATCAGCTTTTTCTCTTGCCAGATCTATCATCTTGAAGAGATCGTCTATCTTTACCGAATGATCTCCGCCTTTCTGTAATGAACAGAGGTTTCCATCTTCTAACACCCCTACTGTTAGGCGTGCATCATAGACTCTTTCTTCCTCATATGTCGGATCTAACATGAAGTTATCTCCATACTTGTAGACTGTTACTGAAACAGGGTTTCTTACCAGAGGAAGTTTCTCGTCTGTTTTTGTATGATAGTCTATCATCTCTCCGTCATATGCGGGTAGACGGCAGTTCTTCAGAGCTGCGAGTGCAGCCAGAGGGATCGCGTCAAAAAGGTTTCCCCCTTCGTTGATAGTACAGACATCAATCACTACCATCCATGCTTTCTCTTTCGGTTCTATGCAGAGTTTCTTGACGTCCAGCATCTTGCTTTCTCGTATGCACCGGTCTGTTACTCTTGCCAGCTCTATTGCATCGATGCTTGGTGGACCTGACTCAAATTCTGGACTGGACATAGGATAAAGCTCTACATTTACCATGAGACTTCCTACGTCGGGAGCGTCAGGGTAAGGTTTCATGACTTCCATCTTGATACCTGCCAGAACTTCCGTATCTCCTATCTTTACCCTTGCGGATCCGTTCGCGTTCTCTGTAGCATCATATTCTACCTTGATATCTCGATAGTCTAATGGTGCTCTTCCGTCTAGTCTTTTTCCTTCTCCTAGAAGTTTGATGATATTATTTTTTAGTTCTGCGTACATTTTGATCACTCCTGTTTAGCATCATCCTGTTTAGTGTCTTGTTTGACATTGAATCTTTCTTTTAGTGCCTGTTTTTGCACTTCAAAGACCTTGTCGATGATGCCTTTTGTCTTTTCTACTGCTTCTTTGAACATCTCCGGAGAGATCACTCCATCCATCTGCAGAAGGGCTACTTCTTTTGAGTTGTGAAGCATCGCTATAGGGATGTCCACTCCATCTTCATGAGAATCCTCTTCGTAGTTTAGGTCAACTACCAGCTTGTCTTCAACTCTTCCGACAGCTATTGCTGCTACCATATCTCTCATTGGTATGCCTGCATCTGCTAAAGCGATGGATGCTGCGCATATGCCTGCGCATCTTGTGCCTGCATCTGCTTGCGGAAGTTCTATGAACACATCAACGACTGCATTGGGGAACTCACTCAGGTCTACGACCGGTCTTAATGCTCTTTCTGCTACTGCGGATATCTCTTTGCTTCTTCTTGATGGTCCTGGCCTGACTCGGTCTGAACCGCTTGAAAAAGGCATCATGTTATAGTTGACCCTTAGGTAACCTTTCTCTGGATCCTGTAGGAATCTTGGGAAAAGGTCTCGCGGACCGTATACTGCTGCGATGGCTTCTGTTTTTCCTATCTTAAACCATCCTGAACCTACTGCCCGTTTTATCACTCCGGCTTTTGCCTGCATTGGCCTTGTCTCGTCAAAGTCTCTTCCGTCAAATCGTTTTTCATATACCATTATTATCACCGATTACTGTTTGGTCTGGCTCTCAAGAAATTGCTTGATGCCATCTGTTAATCCTTTAAGATGAGATTCTCTCTCAATCTTCTCTATTGCTTTCACTGCTAAGAGTTCATCTTCAGGTTTTTCTCCTTGTACCCAGACGACTCCGTTCTGTCCTACCATGATCTTACAGTTTGTGTATTGTTTTATCATCGATACCATACTTCCCTGCTTTCCTATGATCCTGGGGACCTTTGGTGCGGATACATAGACTATCCTTCCGCCTCTTAGTTTTCTCAGGCCGGGCCCTGCTTTCATGGATAGATCCACGAGTTTCTGGCTGGTCACGTTCACTATCTTTGCGATTATATAATCGCCGATATCGAAATATTTTGTCAGGTCCGTCCCTTTTGGTATGAACTCTGACGATGCGTCCTTCATGTTAAGGACTGCGGAATATGCTGAGTTCGTATCAACTCTCCATCCGCTCATCAGTATCTCTGTCACCATTCCTATGATGGTGTCTCCTTTCTTTGGTAGATACTTACCTGACAAAGGCACTAATTTTATCACTTTGCCTTCGATATTTA
>JALWQS010000155.1:7306-7638 GCA_027083015.1 Candidatus Woesearchaeota archaeon | reverse complement strand
CCTAATCTGGATGCCAGGATCTTATCACCGTCGCGGTAAGTTCCAAAGCTTGGTAAGTATCCCATCCCTTCTGCCAGGATTTCGCCGGGAACGACGACTTCCCTGTCTTGTACTTTAATTTCTGCCATTTTATTTCACCAAATTATCTCATTGTTTGTTTTTTATCTGTTCTTTTTCTTATCTTCTGTTATCCGCAGTCTTTACTGCTTTTCAACTACTTGAAAATCAACGCCTCCGTGTGTCAGGTTGTTCAGCTTGTTCATCATCTCTTCCTGTATGCCTGCAGGTATCTCAAGCTTCACTACCAACCCTCCGTCACTGCCCCAGGTTTC
>JALWQS010000155.1:0-7296 GCA_027083015.1 Candidatus Woesearchaeota archaeon | reverse complement strand
TTTCCTGTTTTATATCTCCTAGCCTTTTCATCATCCCGTAAGCCTGATGAGCAAACTGCGGAGGAACATCCACCTTAAGCAATAATTGTTCTATCTTAAGAGGAAGGATAACCCTCAACGCTTTTATGACATCATCTACCTGTTCTTCTGCTGTGCGGAACTCGTCTATCTTGCATTTTGCCTGTTCAAAAGCGTTTTCTATTCTTGTCAGCGGATGCGGAAGTTTTGTCCTCGGGTCTATCGCGTTTCTTTGTATAAGACTTAGTATCCTTCTCTTTTTTTCTTCCCTGAGCTTTTCCCTGTACTCTGTCGTCAGTTGTATCTCTCCTTCCTTAAGTATTATATCTGCTACTTTGAAAGCGTCTGCGCTTCCGAACAATGTTTTCATGGCGGATTCTGAAGCTAGTATCCCTTTTTTTGCATCGCTGAACACTTCTTTTCCTCGTAGAACATCATTGATGTCTGCTTCCCCTTTTTTCTTATAAGCTATCGCTTCATCAGGATTGACGACTACTTCAAACACCTGACCGCCTTTTTTTAGACGAGCTAGGTTGAAGGATACCCTTTCTTTGTCCATGCTTATAGGTTGGCCTTGACCCATTTTTTCCACCTTTTTATTTGGAAGGCTTTATCAGCTTTTCCAGTTCTTTCTTCTCCACTTTTCTGAAGACTTTTTCTTCTGTCTTTATGTATGCCGCATCTAATCTCTCGACGTTGAAATTATCGTCCAGTGTTTTTTTCAGTGCTTCTACACAAAGTTTTAATCCTTCTGATATCATTATCGACGGTTTGTATTTCTTATGCAGTATCTCTTCTACACCATCATCTCCTTCTCCTATTGCGACTGCCCGGTACTGGAAGAATATTCCTGTCGGATCTGTCTGGAACAGTTTTGGTCCGTCGCTGTCTATGCCTGCTACAAGCACTGATACTCCAAAGGGCCTCAGGCCTCCTGATTGCGTGCATAGTTGTTTAAGGTCGCACATGTTTTTCACTATGCTTAGGACATCTATCTGTGAGTCATAGGTCACCTGATGCTGTTGTGCTTTCACCTGCGCTCGCTCTATCAGGACTCTGGCATCTGATAGTATTCCTGAAGCTGTTGCGCCTATATGATCATCTATCTGAAAGATCTTCTCTATCGCTTCGGTCACGACCAATGGATCTACTATTCGTTTGTCAGTGACTAGCAGAACTCCGTCTGAACAGACCAGTCCTATGGCTGTTGATCCTTGTTTTACTGTTTTTTTTGCGTATTCGACTTGGAGTAACCTGCCATCAGGACTGAACATTGTGATAGCACGATCATAACCCATCATCTGATGATTTAATGGTTGCATTTTTCTTACCTCCTCCTTTTATGTTGATTTTTGTTTATTTTATTGTTACGTTACTATGTTTGTTATATCTTACTATGATGATTCTCATTTGATAATATGACTGACTTATAACCTATGGCTGATTTATGAATAAGGATGGACTTGACTTGCTTAACCCGCGATGTATTTTTCTTCTGCTTTCTTTATGATGCCGCTTGCACCTACGCTTCTGAATATAACATCTTGTCCCTCTACCTGTCGGATCAGGGTTATGGTTGCGCGGAGCCTGTCTAATGATCTATGGTTCACTCTTATCAATCCTCTCTGGTTTTTTTTGTTGAACTTATCTGACAGTATGATTATGCCTGCTTCTGAACATCCTATTTCTCCCAAATACTTAAGCGCAGTTTTCCATATGGTTTCAGAGACTGCCTTAGAATCAGTTATTGGTTCTTTTGATATGATTTCGTAAGCTAAATAACGTTTTCGCTCTCTTAAGCTTGGTAATAATGGTTTAATCTTTTTTTGAATTATCAATCACCTGTACTTCATCTAAAACATCGAGAAATAACAACAGGTGTTCATTTCTCTTTTCTCTCGTCAAACACCAAGAAATTCTGGATATTTATAAAGGTTTTGGGTTATGGCTCAAGTCAACTATAATGATGGAGCAAGAAGAGCGTAATCAAGTTGAGGAGCACGGCTGTCTGTACAGCATTGCCAGGCAGTATCCAAGCAGGCTTCTTAGGGGATTCTTTCAGTATTTTATGATATTTCCGCACCCTTTATAAATAGAGAGCGGGTCTTGATTTATATGGCATTTCAAGACATTCCTAAGATTGAAACTTACCAATGGTATCTTGACCTTGCTTTCAGTAGGGCGAAGAAGCAGAGCAGTATGCTTAAGACGCAGACTAAAGGCCCCAGGTTAGAGAAAGTCAAAGCTGGAGAACTGGCGAGGATTAGGGAGATCAAACGTGTTCTTGTCAAGCATCTTAACATCATTCTTAAGGGATTCCCTTCTCTTGATTCGCTTACTGAGTTCTATAATGAACTTGTAAGGGCTACTCTTGATTATCCTGAACTGAAAAAAAGTCTTGGCGCTATGAAGTGGGCTCGTGATATGGTGGAGAAGCTCTCTTCTCAGTACCTTACCAAACTCAAGAGGACTCAGCACTTGAGAAAGATCAGCGAGTACAGTTCCGAGTATTATGGAAGAATCAGTTCTGTGATGAAACAGGTCAGGAGACAGTTGGAGTATCTTGAAGATGCCCGTCGGGTTGTAAGGAACTATCCCAGCATCAAGTCAGGCATATTTACTGTATGCATCGCAGGTTTTCCTAATGTTGGCAAGACCACGCTTTTATCGAAGCTTACGGGCAGCACTCCTGAGATAGCCGATTATGCTTTCACGACGAAAAAACTCAATGTCGGATATGCTTTTTTTTCTCGCCACAAGGTCCAGTTCATTGATACTCCTGGAACTCTTAACAGGATTGATGCTATGAATCCTATAGAAAAACAAGCCTATTTAGCGATCAAGTATTGTGCTGACCTTGTTGTTTTTGTTATTGATGTTAGTGGTAGAACTTACAGTCTTAAGGAGCAAAAAAAGCTTAAGAGCATGATTGATAGGTTTCATAAGCCTATGATTATCTTTTTGAGCAAGACTGATCTTCTTGAGCCTTCTGATAGTGAAAGATTATCTGAGGTAGAGCGATTATCTGATTCTAAAATGAAAGGAATTAAAGACTTGGCGAAGCTGAAAGAAGAGATTAAGAGAAGAACTCGGGATTATAAATAATTTTTAAGAGTTATTTGCACAAATATCTGATTATTCCTTGTTATTTCTTATTTAAGTTGTAATTCTTACCCGATCCACAGCTAATCAGTTGTTTAAAACCACACGCTCAGCACCACACACCAAACAAACAACCAATTTCCCACTGAACAATAGTAAATTATAGCAAAATTTATATATGCTTAAGAGTCAATTCAGTAAAAAAAAGAGATTTGAGATAGATAGTAGTATATGAAATAGCATATACTGATGCATAAGAGTTTCATTAAACAGCTTACTTTTGACGCACAATGAAGAATAAATATTCGGGGGAGTTAGCATTTCTGCCTGACAGAGTTCTCATAATAGATGGCGATATAAAGGCAATGCAACAACTGGCTAATGAACTTAAAAAACTGGTCACTCCAGGAAAGAAAAGAAAAAGCCGTCGAAAACACAAGCAGAATAAAAATAAGAGTCTGGAAGTGATTATTCTTGAAGAGACACAAAGCCAGGCACCTGCTTCTATTCCACACGAAGATTTCGACCTGGTGATCCTTGATGATCATGGGGATGATGCTTTAAACTATCAGGATCTCCTTAACATTGTTGCTGAAAGATCTCCGAATGCAACATATATTCTTCTAAGCAGCGAGACTGAACTGAACAAGGTCGCGGCCAGAGCTCAGGCTGCCGGCCGAAGAGGTGCTTATTTTCTTCTGAGACCTACAAGTCTGAAAAAACAAGTAAGAGATCTGGCAAGAAGCATATTGATCACATATAAGCGAAGTTGCAGAGAAGCTGAGAAAAAATCTCGAGGTTACAGAGGAGAGGATAACCTGCAATTGGATTCCTTATTTGACGAACCGCCTGAAAAGTCAGGTCTCATCAAAGATATTGAAACACGTCTTGGCTCCACGATAAATTCGTTGAAAGAAAGGCAAGATTCAGATGGTGAACTGCCTGACATCCTTAAAGCGATTGGTTATGCACGCGAAGCTATATCTTCTTTATACGAAAATGGTCGATTGAATGATGCTCTAAGATTTGTAGCTATGGCAAGAGAGGAGACTGATAATCCCTCACTAAGTCCTTTACTGCATTCATTAAGAGCTGAGATGATGAACTCTGTTGCTATGAAACTTTTTGATAGTGCGCAGGGAAGTTATGCTCCTGCACTTGAACGTCCTGAAGCTCTGCAAAGAGCTTTGATCGGCACTATTGAAGAGACAAGGGGGCGTCTTGAAAGACTGGAAGAGATAAGGCCTTCAAGAGGTACATGCGCAATACTTTCCGTCGGTTCTAAGAAGCTCTACAGAAAAGAAGATTATAAGAGCGCTATTGGCAGAGAAGCCAAGCTCTTAAGATTTTATCGACGTATCAGTAGGCATTTTGAAGATGTGCAGAACCTTCTTCACGTTCCTCAGCTTATCAGTGTTGTGCGTTCACAAGATTCTTCCAAGGCGGTTCTCTATAGGGATTACGTGAAGGGGACCACCGTTCTCGAAGAATTGAGAGTTCTTCATAAGAAAGGGAATCCCATGAATATCTCAGATAACTCTCTGAGAAAAAAGATTGAGACTGCAAGAACTGCCATCCTTTCAAATGCTGTTCGTCAGCTGGCTTATGTTCTCGCAGCCGGACCTATGCAATTGGCTGATAGCATCGAGGATCCGATTGAGGATTATTACATTCCAAGATTAGGTCATCGGATAGTTGAACCTCTCAATAGGCTCCTGGCCAAAGGAGGTCTTCAGCCTCTTAGCTTGGAACAACAAAAGATGCTTTACGAGTCATCTATGCCCATCATTAACCTGCTGGCTAGTCTGGAGCCTGCCTTCTATAAAGATTCGTTTATCGCAAATTCCTTGATCCAAAAGCGAAGAAAAAGACGTAAGATGTTCTTCTATGATTTTGGAAGCGTAAAACAGCTACCGCTGGTCATTGACCTAGCGACGCAGTTATGTTATTCTGACTTCGTAAATCCTTCTCAGAACGCCACTACAGAAGTTGCTCTCGTTTCGGACTTTTTTACGCTTTACCCTCAAGCTGTCAAGCAGATGAACGATATTGTTAGGAGGTACGAGAATGATAAAAAAGGATTTATCCTCGACGAGATAAGGTATGATTCTGAAACTTCTCCTTCTGAGAGTAGAGAAGAACTTAAGCAGTTGTTAGCTTATTGTGAGGGCGTTGATTTTAAGAATCCTCAAAAAGATTTCAGGGATATAAAGAGAAGGATCAAAGAGGGAGCATTCCAGATATCTCCCGAGTACGTTGATGATCTTGCTGATTTTGTCAGTTATTTGGTCCCTAAAAAAGCTTATGAGACTGCTCAGAGCGGAACTAAAGAGCATAATCACCTATTCCAAAAGTTTACGAATGAGTACTATGCTGCTCTTTTCAGAAGATCTCTATTGATGGCTGGCGCTCATGCAGGTTTCATCATAGAACAGGTTCCCAGGACTGAAAAGAAGTATCTTCTTATCAAAGAGATGATAGGCACATTAGGTAATGCATATAGAGGATTGCAGAACAGTTACATAGAATTAGCCAAACAGGGAAAGATGTTTAGTAAGCAACGTACTGAACTATCTTCTGTCCTTCAGTACTTAAGTTACGCACTGAATACCATCTTACAGAAAAAACTTCTTTAAGATTATTTAAGATTATAGGCTGACAAGAAACATGTCTGATTCGGATGTTCTTGGAGCGAATATGGATCGTTATAGATCTTTTTGGACTCCTTTAATCAAAGAACCTTTTTTGTCCGGCAAATTTAGAACTTTGTTCCCAAGTAAGAACCCATCATATTGAAGATCATCTGTGTCATGTTTATCAGGTGATGTATTATCTTAGGATCTGCTTTCTTGTCTTCGAACCTATTATTAAGCTCTGATATCAGCTTTTTTCTCATCTCTGCTATTTTTTGTATCTTTTTAGGATCATACTTATAGAACGCTTCATAGAAAGTGTTGAGCATCTCTATAACATTCTCGAATATATCTAAAAGTTCGGGGGATAGTCGTGCATTCTTCTTGTTGAGCAGATAAATGTTCATGTACTTCAGCTCGTCGCTTACTTTCTCTAGCTCCCAGATTATATTATATACAAAAGAGGTTTTTTCTGCATCCTTGTATCCTCTTTTGTTTAGCATCCTTTCGCAGAAATTGCAGAACCTGTTGGCTGTCTCTTCATACGTGAGTGTATCGTCCAGTTTGGAAATCTTCTTATCTTTTAGAGCTGTCAGCGTATTGCTGGCCATAGTCTTGGTGATGAGAAATATCTTTCTTAGGATGGTATCAAACTCAGAGTCCAGACCTTTTGATATATTTTTTATGACGCAGGTGTTGCTGAACTGGTCTACTATCTCATAGCCAGGAAGCATCGCAGTCATCTGACGGGACAGGTCTTTTATTGAGGAACCATCGCCTATCTGCAGTTCTACTTCATCATACCCTGACTTATAGACTGCGCATAATGATCTGAATGCAAACAGATTAATATCCACAGCATTGACTTTTATCGATTGTAGAGGTCCTTCCCCTCCTGACTGCACTACCAATTTGTCGTTCTGCTCTATGATCTCTAGCTCATCGCCTTTCTTAACATTATTCCTTTTTATCCAGTTCTTTGGTAAAGAGACTAAGTGTGTTGAACCTGCTATCTGTATGACTTTCCGTTTGATGATTATCCCCCCGGATTGCTCAAATTCTTTAAATTGTTTGAAATTACGACCATTATATAAAAGTTTTGATAGTTTATAAAGTGATTTAATAAAATTTAAAATTTTATAAAATATATAGGTTAATTATAAATAAAACAGTCCCATTCTAAAAAACACTTTTGTTGAGAGGTATTGTAGGAAGGTGAGAGCTCTTCCAGAACTGATATCTTGAAACAAAAAAAAGATTACATGAAATATCATAGTCCTCTTTACAAGAAGACATCTCTCAACACCTGGATGCAGTGGCCACCACGCTTCTCCTTGCTTCCGGCCACCGCATCCTCTATTTTCATAAGACCTGCTTAATAGTATGGTTTCTGCAATACACAACTCTTACAATTTACCATTAGAAGACTTGATAAAAAGACAAATATGGGGCCGCGAAGATTCGAACTCCGGTTAGACGCACCCCAAGCGCCAGTGATAGTTGTTCCGGAACGGAATGTACCGATGTCCGTCCAAACTACACT
>JALWQS010000154.1 GCA_027083015.1 Candidatus Woesearchaeota archaeon | reverse complement strand
CCATTACCGCGGTAATGCGTAGGTCCACGAAAAGGCTCTTTAGGAGAAGCGTGCTGCAGAGCATCACGGACAAAAGCAAAGACCCTTTCAGTAGCAGCTTCAAGATCGCCCTCTAAAGATTCTTCAATAATATTTCCCTGATAAGACATGCACCAGACAGGTTCTTCATCAAAGAAAACTATCTCACGCCCAGAAATCAGGACCCGACCAGCAGAAGACAGATGAAGAGACCAAAGACCATCAGAAAAACGATACTCTTCATGACCTGGAAGAACGGGCGGATCAACTCTCAAACCCTCCCGAACAGAATACGATGCAGAATATATATCTCTATGGGCGTCAGCAATAAAAGAAAGAAACTCCTCCTCGTCAAAAAGGTCGGAAATATCCATCTTACTCTTTCTCCAGGATCTCAACAGGCACCTTAGCCAATTCCTTAAACCTCTCAGCATCAGAACGGTCACCGACAATAGAACCATAATGCATAGGAATAGCAAGTTTAGGCTCAAAGATATTCACGGCATCAGCAGCTTCCTCAGCAGTCATGACAAACTTGCCGGAAACAGCCATCAAAGCAACATCAATCTTGTTAAGAGAATTCATCTCAGGGATATAATCAGTATCGCCCGAATGATAGATGCGTTTTGAGTTTAGGTTTATGATGTAACCAACCCATTCATTCTCCTTAGGATGAAAACTCTTATTCGTATTATACGCAGGCACAGCTTCAATAAGAATATTGCCCATAGTGACCGAAGATCCAGGACGCATAATCCTCATATCACGAAAATCAAGCTTTCCCTGAAACGCAGACATGCAATCAGCAGGAGCAAGCAGAACAGTCTTCAAAGTACAAATCTTCTTAAGATCCTCAATACTAAGATGATCATAATGGCTGTGAGTGATAAGAACAATATCAGCAGGTTCAGAAGAACTAATCTGATAAGGATCAATATAGATGGTACGATCATGAAGAAGATCCTTAATCCTAAAACCATCATGACCAAGCCAGGAAATCTCGACATTGCTGATTTTCACGACAAACACCCCCAATAACCTTAAGAGAGCAGTCTGAGAATATAAATATTTGGGTACTAAGGAACAATAGATGCACCATCACAAGCAGAGCAACGGTCTAAGAAGATATCTTATGGTCAATATCAAAACAAACAGAAACCATAACCTTAGCAAACAAAAAAAGCCGATCAAGGTCACAAAACTCATCAGCATTATGAGCAAGACCATCATCAGTAAAATCATAACCGATAGCGAAGATACCGCGAGAAAGAAAATGCTTGGTATCAGTAGCACCACTTAAACCCACAGGTCTGGCTTCAATGCCAAAACGCTGCGCTCCTTCCTGAATCGCCCTGACAATAAAATGTTCAGGGTCAACCTCGGTAGGCTTAAGATCTAAAAGAACCTCAAAATCAAAAGTACCAAGGTCCTCAGCCTGATGTTTCAACTCTTCAAGAATACCTTCAGGAGACTGACCTGGAAGGTAACGGACATTAAGGACGAGCTCACACTTAGCAGCAACAGTATTAGGAGCAGAACCTCCCTTGATGGTGCCAAAATTAATAGTCGGAGCCGAAAGGAAAGGGTGGGGCGAGTGTTCAAGAGTATAATCCTTAAGCCTGGAGATAAGATCCGCCATGGCAGCAATCGCACTGACCCCAAGAGCAGGACGAGAACCATGAGCCTGTTTACCAAGAGCAGTGACTCTGATATTACAAACACCCTTCTCAGCAATATCTATCTTCCTCATAGCACCGCTAATGTCAGGAATGATGACAAAGTCAGGATCTAGAAGATTCTCATCAAGAAGAAACTTAATGCCCGCACCTGAACCCAACTCTTCATCAGCAGCCCAGACAAAAACAAAAGAATTACGAAGTTTAGATTCATGAGCCTTAAGGTACTCAGCGATAAGAAGAATAGCAACAGCCTGACCCTTATCATCTATAGCACCACGACCATAAAGCTTATTATCTTTAATAACCGGTTCAAAAGGATCAGAATGCCAACCATCACCTGCAGGAACCGTATCAAGGTGGGTGTTGAAAAGGATGGTCTTACCGCTATTACCAATCCTGGCTATAATATTAGTCCGTCCTTTCTCTTTTTCATGAAGTGTGTAGGGAATCTTAAGTTGGTCAAGCTTTTTTTCTATGATCTCAGCAGCAAGGTACTCATTACCGGGAGGATTGACAGTCTTCTGCCGGATCAAGTCGGATAATAGGTTGATGTATTCAGACTTTCGCTCATTAAAGAACTCATCATCCGCCATCTTAATCCCCATGGTTAAATCAAATCTTAAAGTCATATCTTACCATTAAGCTTCAGGCTGAGAACAAGATCCTCAAGCTTCTTAAGATCATACTTTATGGAATCAAACTTCTTCCTAAGCTCACCACCAGCAAAATCGAAAAGCAAAAGCTCATCATACAGTTCAGAGACCAAATCTTTAAGCTTAACACTGGTTTCATAATCCTCCTTGATAGCGCTATTGATGGCTCTGCGGACCAACTCGCCTACCAGATCAATAAGGCCAAGAAGGTAATACTCAGGATCAACACCCAACTTGGAATTTGGGGAGATCCTATTGTGCTTAAGAAGATCATAAAAAGTTATAGCTTCAATGTACTCCTGTATAGCAACCTTAAAAGCACCAGACGTACGAAGCTTAGGCTCCTTACTGACAGTCTTGTTCAACTGAGAAATCTTAGTCTTTATCCTCTTAACAGAAGAGGTTGCGTTCTTGATATCATTACGATGCAAAGAATAGATTATCTTCTTAGAAAGACGGATTATATCACGTGATTGGTGATTTACAGAATCCCTGCAACTCTCATAGGAGTCAATACTTCTTTTTATCCGTTCCATATCTTTCTTATCAAGAATTTTCATCACCGAAACACACGAAATAACATTTCATTATAAATCTTGTGTTTCCTTATGTTTCAGGCTTTCTCAGGCAATAATACGAATCAGAAATCACCGAAACATTTATATACTCTATTTTTTATGGTTTTAAGTATATGACATCAACTTTTAGAGGTGTAATAGAGTTTTTCGTCAGGTTAGGGATCTATGATGTAGTATTACCTTTCCTTCTGGTATTCACCATCGTTTTCGCTATCATGGAAAAAACAAGAGTTTTAGGAGTGGAAAAAACCAGTGAAGGAGAATTCACAAGAAAAAACCTAAACTCCATGGTCGCTTTTGTCGTAGCATTCTTAGTAGTAGCGAGTTCAAGACTAGTAGCGATAATCAATGAAACAATGGCAAACATGGTCTTGCTGCTTATGTTAAGCGTCAGCTTCTTGATACTGATAGGAAGCTTCATGAAAGAGACAAAAGAAGGAGTCTCTTTAGAAGGAACATGGATGTACCATGTTTTCATAATCATCATGTTCGTAGGGATTATACTCATATTCCTAAACGCATTAGGATGGCTGTACCCTGCATGGCTATGGATAGCAAGCCATTATGACAGTACAGTGATGGCTTCAATACTGCTGATCGGAATAATCGTCGGCGTAATGTTTTGGATAGTAAAAGAACCAGCAACAAAAAAGAATGCTGATTAAACAGACAGAAATTATGAATAAATACTCTGAACAATATAAAAAACAAGAAAGATTAATAAACACCTAAAAAAGACTTATACTCAAAGGAGGTAGAAAAAATGGCAGATTTCAGAACCGTCCTGTACACGCTAGAAAGTTACGGACTTTCAGATGTGATACTACCATTCATACTAATCTTTACCGTGGTCTTTGCTATAATGCAAAAAGTAAAGCCCCTAGGTGATGAGAAAGGAAGGTATAAACAATTCAATGTAGTGATATCATTAGTCATGGCATTCGCCGTCGTGATACCTCACGTGATGGGATACTACCCTGCAAACGCAGATGTTGTCGTCATAATAAACAAAGCATTACCTCAAGTGTCGATCATACTAGTAGCAGTCCTGATGGTGCTGCTGATCGTAGGCCTATTCGGAGGAAAAGCCGAATGGGGAAGCTCATTATCAGGCTGGATAGCATTCTTCGCATTCCTGATCGTCGTTTACATATTCGGAAGAGCAGCAGGTTGGTTCTATTATCTCCCAAGCTGGCTATACTGGTTAGACAACCCGGATACGCAAGCGATGCTGTTAGTAGTAGGTGCCTTTGCGCTGGTAATATGGTTCATCACAAAAGATGAGACTCCGGATAACAAGAAGGGCGAAACCCTAAAGAACTTCAGCAAATCATGGTCTGAACTCTTTGGCGGAGGAAAATAAATTATTTTTATTATCACTCTTTAAATTAAGTTTAATACTGATCATATCAAGCTTTTAGGTCAAGAGCATATAAGCGCCAGAAAGCAAATCAAAACCGCTAATCTGAAACGATCAAAAGAGGAACAATGGCAACATTTTTGGATCTGGGACTACTGGAACATTTTGGAGTGATATTCCCATTAATCCTTGTCTTCGTCATCGTCTTCGCATTACTAGAAAAATCTAAACTTCTGGGAGACAATAAAGGAATACACTCATTAGTAGCATTAAGCATAGCGATAATGATGCTGTTTGTGCCGGGAGTAGTAAAGGTATTCGCGATCATGGCACCATGGTTCGTGCTGATAATGATGCTGATACTATTCTTCATGATAACACTCATATTCTTAGGAGTAAAAACTGAGAAGATAGTCGCTTATGTAAGCGGAGACTGGTACGCACTACACTGGTTCTTATTAGCAATAGCGTTGATCATATTCATAGGTGCATTAGCATCGGTCTATGGGGGTTCAATGCTTCCTTATTCTGGAGGAGAAACAGGGAACATGAGCGCGGCAGCCGGTGGGACCACAGGCGTCGGAACAGATACAGGAGATTTCAACGCAAATGTTGGAAGAGTTATATTCCATCCAAAAACGATAGGATTAGTATTCATACTGCTCTTGGGAAGCCTGACAATAAGATTATTAGCAGCGAAGCCAGAGTAAGATCTTCATTTCTTCTTAAGCTCTTCAGTAATTCTGGACAGCTCAGCCACATTCTCCATGAAACCAGGAAGAACCTTCTGAAAAACCTTCTCTAAAGCCTTAACCTCAGTACCAACATCAGCGATGTGCTTATCATAATCGCCGACACGTTCAAGAATAGAAGCGTGAAGCTTATCAAAATCATCCTTCATCTTCTTAACAGTAGATTCAATCTCATTGATGCGAGACTCAGTCTTTTCCTTCCACTCAACAATCCGGTTAATGTTATCCATAAAATCAGACCATTTCTCATCAATGACCGATTCAACAAGCTCCTCAACACGAGTATTGATATCCTCATCATAAGCTTCGTCACCACCTACCGGCATACCTTCAGCCGGAGCACCAAGAGCAGTCCCGGGCATGTTAGAAGCAGTACCTGCAGGAAGAGGAGTTCCAGGAGCAGCAGCCCCTACAGGGACACCAGAAGCAGGAATCGCATTTGGATCATTAGGAATATTTGGATTGTTAAGGTCATTCGGACCAGCCATATTACCACCTTCAAACGGTTTCTTAGTTTGTTCTGAAATATCTGCCTGATTAAGCGCGTCAAGAATCTGATTCGTCGTATAACCCTCCCGCTGAAGAGAAGCAATAATCTGATTATTAGATAACCCTTGCTGTCTCATAGCCAAAGCTTTCTCGGTGGGAGTATCATCAGGCATACAAGGAACCATAGAGGAGGAAGTTTTTAAATGTTTTTGTTGATATGAAAGAAGACTGCGGGTAAAAATATATAAATACCATAACATAAAGTACCAATAGAAAAGAGGTGGTCAGTTGCCAGAAGAAGGACAGCCAAAAACAGAAACAACTGAGAACGAGAAGAAAGAATCAGAAAACGGATACCTAGTCATAGGCAGAAGCCCCGAAGATGTAAAAAAATTCGGCCACAAAGGAGCGATACTCCTGGGAAGACAATACATAGAAAGACTGGATAAACTATTTCTAGAGAACGACGTGTATATGGACGTCAGTGGCGCGCACGTCATGATGATATGCGGAAAAAGAGGAGGAGGAAAATCCTACACCATGGGAGTGATAGCAGAGGGATTCTCATTACTAGAACCAGAGATAGCACAAAACCTAAGTATAATATTATTGGACACTATGGGAGTCTATTGGACGATGGGACACGCAAACCAGAAAGAGGCTAAACTATTAGACCCTTACGGAATAAAACCTCAACCAGTAGATTTCAAGATATTCACACCAGAAAAGTATTATCATGAATACAAGAAAAAAGGGATAAGGACTGATGTGCCATTCTCAGTAGAACCCCACGAACTTACAGGAGAAGACTGGGTGCTGGCCTTCAAACAGGACAAATACTCAGCAAACGGACTGTATATACAGAAGATAATAGAAGACCTGAAAGAAAAGAAAGAACGATTTACGCTACAAGATATATTCAGCTATATAGAAAATGATAAAGAAGTGAACGAACTCACAAAAAATGCAGCACTATCAATGTTCAAGACAGCCGAAGGATGGGGACTTTTCTCAGACCACGGCACACCAATAAAAGAGCTGGCTAAAGGAGGACAGATTACAGTACTTGACGTATCCTGCTATGCAACAATGCCTGGAGGGTGGGATGTAAAAGCATTAGTCGTCGGATTAGTAAGCAGACATTTATTTGTGACAAGGATGGAATACAGGAAAGAAGAAGAACTGAACGACATAAAATATCTGGAAACATACTTTACAGAAAAAGATGCGGCAGACTCAGAAAAACAAGAGATGCCATTGGTGTGGCTGGTCATAGATGAAGCACATGAGTTCCTGCCAAAAGACGACAAGAAAAAGACTGCAGCGACAGAACCATTACGGATCGTGATGAGGGAAGGAAGACAACCAGGAATCTGTCTGGTAGTAGCGACACAACAACCTGGTAAGATAGATACTGACGTTATGACGCAAAGCGACATCGTACTAAGCCACAGGATAACAGCAAGGATGGATGTACAAGCATTAGGACTGCTGGCGCAGAGCTACATGGAACACGGCATAGAACGAGCGATGAACAACCTGCCACCACTAAAAGGAACAGCAGTATGCTTTGACGACCTGAACGAAAAGATAATCATGCTAAGAGTGCGGCCGAGAATGACCTGGCACGGAGGAGCAAGCCCTTCAGCAATCAAAGGATAATGTCAGCTCCAATCCTCAGAAACTGTTAAAATCATCCTAATAACTAAACACTCCTAAAATTCTTCAATCAGGATATTCAAGATCTTTTCTTAAAATCCTCCAAAGCAAGCCTTATCTGTTCCTTGATGTATTCTTCCTGTTGAAGTTTAACATTCAGGTCCCTAAAGGTAGAACGAACCTCGTCCTTAATCATCTTAGAAGCAGCTTCTCGTGTAATAAAATTAACAGGTTCCCACAGGTTGATATACTTCTGAAGCACCTGAACATCCTGTTCCTTAGCACACTCTTTAAGTTCCAAAACAATAATCTTAAGCTTCTCAGTAATACCATCAATCTCTTTTCTGATCTCATCAATCTCTTCATGACCTGCCTGAATCTCGGTCATCATTTTCTTATTAGCAGCGAGCATGTTCTGGTCAGTAACCTGAGTCTTCTTCCTGAGACTGGTATAACGCTCTTCAAGAACTCTGAGACGACGCCCGATATTATTCATCTCAGCAGCAAGTTCAGAAACATTCTTCTCAAGATTAACGCTGTGTTTAGGCTTAGGAGCAAAAAGACCTGGTTTCTTCTTAGGAGGAGCAGGAGCTGGCTTAGGCCCTACACCGGGCGGTGCTGATGCAAGAGGAGGTTCTGCCATTATTATCAACCAACTAATCAATATACTTATTAAACCTGTTTATATAATCATACCAAAATCATATCAACAAAAGCGTTAAAAGCTTTAAAACCCATAGTAAAGATTAAATAATGGGTTGTCATCTGCTCTTTCAGTCGGCTAGAATAATAAAGTTTGTGTTAGTATGAGGCGGTAGTATTCAATCATCAACTAATGATAAACCTTAATTGAGCGATCAAGAATAAAATAAAAAAGGTGATGTGATGGGCGTTTTCGGAGGAAAACTTCCTCTCTACGGGTATGAAGTGATAAAAGAAGGCGAAGATAACGTCATGCGGGTAAACTATGAAGGAGCACCTATGGTGCCATCAATAGAAGACAACCCATTAGTCATGGCCAAAACCATGGATCACCTGATAGAATCAAGAACAGTCACAAAGATAGTCTTCTTACAAAAAAGGGAATACGAGTATGATTATAACCAGACAACACTGCTAAAAGAGGTAGCATTACTGTTCGACAAGATACAGAAAGAAAAAGATCTTTATTCTCTGCAAAACCTTCAGGTAAATGAGACCAGCAAACAATTCGCCAATAAATGGTATAACGAACTACAAAAGATAATATACCAGATGATAAGGAGCGATCCGATAGGCGCTTATGTAGAACTAAAAAGAAAATTACGGAAAGAAAAGATAAACTATATCAAACTGATAGATGAAAGGCTTAAACCAGGTGTAGAAAAATACATCTCACTATTAGAGCATGTTCTTGCAATGCTGGACCACACCCGGCTGATAACTATAGCCAAACCATTCTTAGGAGGATATCAGATAGGAGGGAGAGACATCTACAGAAATTTCTTTCATCCACTGATAAAACCAGACTTCATGTGGACAAAGCTCATGGCAGATTATCCGCCCACAGGAGAAGAGATGGCATCTTACACCATAGCAGGAGATACAGAGATAGTCATATTCAAACTGCCAGAGTCAGTACAATACATCTATCATATGACTCCGCCAGAATTCAAGCTATCAGAAGATCAATATGAGCTGCTGGATATGGCAAGAAACATACTTGCAGAGCATAAGCCATCAAGACAAGAATTCACTGATCCAGAACGGATGCGAGAGATCTTCACGACAGTAGGAAGAGACCTGCTGGAAGAATTAGTAGCTTACAAAAATCTTAAGATGAGCGAAGATGAGATAGACAAGCTCTCAGAGATACTGGTAAGATACACTATAGGTTTCGGACTGGTAGAAGTGCTTCTGCAAGATGAAGCGATACAGGACATATCAGTAAACTCGCCCCAAGGAAGACTTCCCATATTCATCGTCCACGGAGATTATGGAGACTGTGTGACAAATATCATACCAACGAACACAGAAGCAGAAAGCTGGGCAACAAAACTAAGGATGATTTCAGGAAGGCCACTGGACGAAGCAAACGTCATCCTAGATACAGAACTGGAACTGCCAGGAGCATCAATAAGAGTATCAACAATAACAAAACCTTTGGACCCTTCAGGATTAGCTTTTAGTTTCAGAAGACACAGAGACAAACCATGGACCCTGCCTTTATTCATAAAATACAAGATGATAAACCCCATATCTGCAGGCCTGATAAGTTTTCTAGTGGACGGAACAAGATCCATGATGATAGCAGGAACAAGATCATCAGGAAAATCAAGCTTCCTATCAGCATTATTGATAGAGATAATGAGACGATATAGGATAATAACAGTGGAAGACACACTGGAACTGCCGACCATATCCATGAGAAAATTAGGGTTCAACATACAACCCTTAAAGGTAGCATCAGCATTGGCGAAAGGAAGCAGCGAGATGAGTGCAGCAGACGGAATAAGAAGTACATTAAGATTAGGAGATTCAGCGCTTATCGTGGGAGAAGTGCGTTCAGGCGAAGCAAAAGCATTATACGAAGCAATGAGAGTAGGAGCGGCAGCCAATGTCGTAGCAGGAACGATACACGCAGACAGTCCCTTTGGATTATTTGACAGAGTAGTCAATGACATAGGGGTGCCAAAAACA
Organism: Candidatus Woesearchaeota archaeon; assembly: GCA_027083015.1. GTDB lineage: Archaea > Nanobdellota > Nanobdellia > Woesearchaeales > UBA11576 > UBA11576. The sequence continues at coordinate 929 of JALWQS010000154.1, read as the reverse complement.
TCATTCAAAGCGACAGACATAGTGATAGTCGCCAACCCTATAAAATCGGCAGATGGACTTCATAAGTTTAGAAGAGTGTTAAGCATAACAGAGATAAGAAAAGAATGGCAAGAAGACCCGCTACTGGAACACGGATTTGTAGATCTCATGAAATACCATTCAGAAACAGACCAGTTAGAACCGACAGACGCTCTTCTTGACGGAGATAGTGATATACTTAAAGCCATAGCAGCTAACATACCAGACTTTGCAGGAAACTGGGATGCTTTGTGGGAGAATATACAACTAAGAGGAGAGCTGAAAGAGATGCTCGTACAGAAGGCGGAAGAGCTGGATGACATGGACATGCTGGAAGCACCCTTCGTAATAAAATGTAACGATAAGTTCCACATACTATCAGAAGAAGTCAAGAGAGAGACAGGAAAACTAGATTCAAAAGAGATAAAGAGACGATGGGTCTCATGGCTGAACAGAGAACTTAAGAAACGAAGATTAAATAAAGGAAAAACAGATTTTAATCCATTTGGATTAGCGTACTAGAGCTGGATAAAAGTTAAGCTAAATCCGCTAAATTAAAGGAGGTTAGAAACATGAGGAAAATAACATTATTGTTCTTAGTGTTGTTTATACTGTCAGTATCAATCATACTAGCAGGATGCAAAGAGAAATCCGGAGAAGCATTCGGCGCTTTCGGAAAACTAAGTTATAAAGCTCACAAGACCAATTCGGAACCGTCAAGCCAATCGTATGAAGGAACAACCGATAAGGCAGACAGGGAACCTTCTACTGTAAGCCAAAAGAACTCTGAACAAAAGACCGGTTCACCAAATGATATGACAGAAACCCGGACAGACGACCAACAAAAGAAAGAGGAAGGTTCTGTTGAGGAGAACACTTATGAGATGAATACCGGTGGTTCTGTTGAAGAG
>JALWQS010000153.1 GCA_027083015.1 Candidatus Woesearchaeota archaeon | reverse complement strand
ATAATATCCAATATTCTTATAAAAACCTTAAAAGAACTTAAAAACTAACAATCACAATGCCAAATATCACAAAAAACAAAGAAAGAGCCCAAAACCTTTAAAAAAGCAGCTCACTTACTAAAACACGCTCAGGGGGACAGAGATGTCAATGATACCAACAGACATGAAAGACATAGACATATACACCGCAAGAGAACGGATGCTGAAAATGAAAGAAGGAAAATGGTTCTTATACCCGGAAGAAGGCCCGTTCAGGCTTGAAACCACATCAACAAGCAATGTAAGAGGAGATCAGCACGTATTCCAACAAATGGTAGAGTTTGAAGGAGACTTTGCCCAAGTAACAGCCAGTTATACAAGAAGAGAACCAAAAGGAAAAGGAGAATACACACATCATTCTGTAAAAGCAAGACTGCCAAGCATGTTCATAAAAGAACTATTAGAACAAGCAGAAGAAACAGGAACAGGAAGGATAAGAAAAACACTAAAGACAGATGACGGTGAAAGAACAACACTACAAGAAATGATACTAAGACTGGAACTTAACAATGACCCCATATTGTTAGTAAGCTTCGAACAAGACAAGTTCCCACAACCAGTTGTAGAGATAGAAAACGCAGACCATCAAACAATAATCGGCTACACAAGAGGCCGACATACCCATTACCAAGCATACAGGATCGATTTCAGGCCAGACACAGTGAGAATAAGAGGAGAACACACAATACTCGATAACCCATTCAGAGTAATATACAAAGCAAGCATCTCAAGAGAAGACATAACAGAACTCTTAAGAGAAGGAAGATTAGAAAAAGAAACAATTGTGAGAATAAAAGATAATATGGGCAGAAGGATAGAAGATGATTATCGTATCTCTATGAGAGCAAGAAAAAAACCATTACTGATAGGAATAAAATTTTCAGACGAACAACACACAGAAGAACCAGAAACATTAAGAGATTTCTACCAAAGCCTACTCTAAAAGCAGCAATACAAGTCAATAAACATCAGAAAAGTATATAAATAAAACTAAGAGCTAATATTGTATGAAAAAGCTGGTGAAACTCCTTCCTATGACAATAATCCACTGGTATGAAGATTACATACTAAAAGATTACGAAAGAACAAAAAGATTTCTGACAGGAAGCGATCCGGAAGTACTACAGATAATAAGCGAGAGAAAAGCACTCAAAGCATTCAAAAGAGCAGCAAGAAAAGTACCAGCATACAAAAAATTTCTGAAACAACACAAACTCAAAGCAAGAAAAGTCAAGAACACAGAACTGTTCGAGATAATACCTGAAACAGACAAGAAAAACTACGTAAAAAAATATTCTTATGAAGAAAGATGCATAAACGGAAAATTTCCGAAAGCAGGAAACATAGATGAAAGCAGCGGCTCAACAGGAACGCCAACAAACTGGATAAGAAACAAGAAAGAAGAAGAGATGCTGATAAAAGAGATACAATTCGGGATCAGATACGTAATAAACCCAAAAGATGAGGAACTGATGGTATTAAGCTGCTGGAGTTCAGGCCCATGGGCGACAGGAGTAAAATTCTGCGAAATAGTAGAAGAATTCGCAATGGTAAAAAATATAGGAACAGATATTGACAAAGCGATCAGCACGTTAAAGATGTTCGGCAACAAATACCATTACGTAATAGCAGGCTATCCGCAATTCATAAAAGAGATGGTAGAAAAGAACTTCAACTGGAAAGAATATCACATCGACATAATAACGGGCGGGGACGGAACAGCCTACGGATGGCACGACTACATAAGGTCATACCTAAGAAAAGACTCCAAAATAATAAGTGCGTATGGAAGCAGCGACATAGACATAGGAGTAGGATTTGAAACCGAATACAGCCAGTGGATAAGAAAACAATGCGCAGAGATTCCCGAACTGAACAATGACATCTTCAAAAAAAAGCAGATACCGATGCTTTTTCAGTACAACCCAACAATGTACTATGTAAAGAACAAAGGAAAAGAATTCACGATAACAGCATTAAACCCGAAAATAGCAAGCCCAAAGATAAAATACAACCTACACGACGAAGGAGGACAAGTAAGCTACAAAAGGATGAAACTATTACTGGAAAAATACGGGCTTGAATACAAAAAAGAAACGCTAAAGATGCCATTCCTGTTCGTTATAGGACGAAGCGACGGAACAATAAGCCTTGACGGAGCAAATGTGTATCCTCAACAGGTACAAAGAGCAATATACACTGACGAAGAACTGACAACCAAAACAAACAGGTACGCACTGGAAAAAAGAACAGACAAAAAACACAACATCCAATTCTTCATACACATAGAATTGAAGAAAAGAGCAAAAAAGACAGCAAGACTAAAAAACAAATACGCAAGGATCATACACCGAGAACTATTAAAAGAAAATGCTGATTACAAAGAAAGCTACACCAACAATAAAAGACTAAAACCAAGGATCAAACTATACAGGATAAACGAAGGACCATTTGAAGAAAAAAGGATAAAGAACAAACTGATACTATAAAATACACCCACTACAGAAAAAGAATTCTTAACAAAAGATAAAGAACAAAGAGAACAACATCAGGATCATTGTTAAGTAACGCAAAAGAAACAGAGTGAGGAGAGTACAACGTTTCCGAGTGGAATGGAGTGAAGGAGTAAAATAAGTCGTCCTCTATTCCAAAATTCTTTTTGTAATTAATGGAATAGCAATCAAAACAACCCAACCTACAATTACAACAATATTTATCTCTAAAACCTCTAATGTGACGTAAGGAATCGTATATATCCACGCCCACACGAAAGTATTTGGTACTTCATGGATAAAAGCATTTATGAGCGTGGTTAATATTATGGTCAGTGTCAGCGAATGCACTTTTTTTCGTATTAATTTGAATGATTCATGGATAAAGAAAAAAGCAAAAGGATAACCAATTAAAAACCCGTGGATGATTTCATCTGTTAAATCAAAGAAAGGATAATACCAGAGATTCAAAATAAATCTGCCAACAATCTCAATTAAGATCGTGAAAAACAGATAAAGCCCATAAGTTTTTAATAAATAAATTTTGCTTTTTTCAAAAAGAGGGTCGTTTTTTAAAATTCTATTTATCCATGCAAGAAAAAAAGTGCCGCCAATAGTGAAATAACTATACCATATCACATTTGAGTATAAGATTGCTGATACAACGCCATAAGTTGCAAGAAGCAATCCACTCACTCCCAAAATATGAAAATATTTTTTCATCTTAGATAAATATTGTTAAACTAGTTTATAAATCAGTAGGTTAGGTTTGTGTATTTAGGCGACTTATTTTTATTAGATTTAAACAACCATTTAAAGAACTGAAAGATATTTAAAGAACAAAAGAACAACAAAAAACATGATACTGGAGAAGCTACTTGAACATATAGAGAGAGAAGGAAAGATAGACCCCACAGGAAGCGCAGAAGTAAGCGCCAGATATTTCTATTCAGCAAGAGAACTTGTAAAAGAAAGAGGACTAAAAACCGAAGATTTCGACAGAGAGCTTGAAAAATATACCGATATAGAGAAACTCTTGGAAATTCCTGAGGATGAAGAGTTCATAGACGAACTAGTGCTAATAGCAGCAAATGAGATAGCAAGAGAGATGCTACAAGAAGACAGAGAAAAATTCTACACAAACCTAGGACAGAAAGCCATACTACGAGGATTAGCAGAAAGCAATGGGCTGTTCAAACTAATAGGAGAGATAACAGTAAAAGCGATATACAGAGGAACAGCCATACTTAACAAGAACTTCAACCATGTGACAACAATGAGAGTCATCAAACAGCACATGGGAAGAAGAAGGATACAGATAGAAAGATATACTAAAGAAGAACAAAAAAAGAAATACGAAAGAGTATTCGGAAAAGAAGGCGCACAAGAAATACTAGAGAACAACTGCATGATAACAAGGGGAGTATTGACCTCAGCATCCATGGTAGGAGAAGGCAAACCTGCAACCGTCTATGAATCATCATGCGAAGCAAAAGGCGGTGCAAGCTGTACATACAATATAAGATGGGGCAAAGTCAAAGATCCGGAAAAACTGGAGATAAGGATAAGATTCGAACGACTAAAAAGAAGATTCATGGAAGTAGAATCACAGAACGCGGCCTATGCAGAAAAAATAAGAAGACAAGAAAGAGAACTTTCAGAACGAGAGATGGAAATAGCAAAACAAAAACTGGCACTACTAGAACAACAAAAAGCAGCATTAGAAAAAGACGCATTCCTGGGAAGAACAGCAAGAGGATACGCGCATGACATAGGAAACAGACTTATGGCCATATCAGGATATGTACAGATGCTGGAGATGTACGGAGAGAAACTTAGCTCAGAAAAAAGAGCCGAATATCACAAGACAATATCAGAAGTAGTAGACGGAACTGTAGAACTGCTCACTGATTTCAGAAACTTCGTCAAGAAAGGAAAGATAACATACCAACCGAAAAATCAAGGATTAACATACCTGGTAGATAAATCAGTAAGAGCATTCAAAGGAGTGGCCAAAGAAAGAGGCATAGAGATAGAAACAGAATACCTATTTGAAGGACAGATAGCAGCAGACCATTATAAGTTCCCAAGGATACTTGAGAACCTGATCAAGAATGCGATGGACGCGATGAGCGACAAAGGAAATAAGCTAATAATAAGAACATATGAAGAAGGAGGAAACGCCTGTCTTGAAGTGGAAGATAACGGACCAGGAATACCAAGACCTATCAGAGAACACCTCTTTGAAGCAGGAGTATCAGGAAAAGGCAGCTCAGGGCTGGGAATGAACATAGTAAAAATGCTGGTAGAACTACATGAAGGAACACTAGAGTACACGACAAACAGAGAAGGGACAACATTTAAGATAAGATTGCCGATAGCAATAACGGAGCAGGAACAGGAACTTCCAGAAATCAAAGAATACTTATAAACCAACGATGTCCACAAGATATTATCGATCATAAGATCTTATCAAGAACCTCACGCATCCTAAGCGTACCTTCACGAATGAATTCTGAAGTATGACTAAAATCATTGACATGAACATGATCCAGGACAGAGGGACTTATGTGAACAATATCCTTGCCAAAAGAAGACAAAGCACGATCCAAAGAAGCATGAGCGACAAGCTCCCAAGCATACCTCGTCACCTCAAGAACACCAGAAAAACTATCAGCAACAGCATAACCAGAATCTATAAGGAGAATCTTATCAGGTCGTAAAGCTTTAGCCTTAGAAAGACCGGCAAACTCACTGAAACCACCATCAACATATAACTTACCATCTATCATGTAAGGAGGATAAAAAGGAACGACGGCACTGCTAGCAAGAAGCACAGGCAACAAAGGACCCTTATCAAAGAAAACAGACTTACCATCAGACAGACGAGTACAATTAACATACAAAGGAATCTTAAGATCCTCAAAATCAGTAACACCATAATTGACAATCAACCTCTTAAGATTAGTGTTCTTAAAGACAGAATCAGCACGAGAAAATTTCCACAAAAACTTACGGTTCAAAGGAAAAAGAAAAGTCTCGTCCAAATCACTCCAGACATGCTCAAGACCGACAACGCTCTTATGAGAGCACAAGAAAAAACCGTTCAAAGCACCAACACTCGTACCTATAACACAATCAGGAGTCGTATGTTTCAACAACTCCTTCAAAGCACCAACCTGGAAAGCACCTCTCGAACCACCACCAGATAAAACAACACACAAATTCGGCCTCATAACAAAAAACAGCAAAAGCATCATTTATAAATCTTGTTAAAAAAATACAAGAGAACAAGAAAACACTCAACGAAGACGCAACAAAGTTCTTCTTGAACAGATAGCTTTTCTCGAATAAAAATACCTAACACCATAAAGGAAAGGCGTATCAAGAACTGCAACAAAAAGCTTAACCAAATACTGACCAATAATCATAGGAGCCAGAGGAAAAACACCATAAAAAGCAACAGAGATAAAGATAACAGTATCTAGAAGCTGAGAGACCGATGTTGATAAAGTATTCCTTAACCAAAGATGCTTTCCTCCAGTAAGCCTCTTCAAAAGATGATAAGCATAAACATCATGAAACTGAGAAATAACATAAGCCAGGAGAGAAGCAACAGTGATCCTCAGACTAAGACCTAAAACAGAAGAGAAAGCTATCTGCTTATCCCAAAAGACAGCCGGATCCCAATGAAGCACGACAAATAAAGAAAAGATGTAGATCACATCAGCAAAGAGTCCGCACCAGACAGCACGAGCCGCAGCTTTCTTACCATAAAACTCAGAGATAATATCAGTAAGTAAGAACGTGGTCGAGTAAACAATAAAACCGGCAGGAACTGCCCACCACAAGAAAGTTATGACCTTAGTGGCGAGAACATTAGCTATAATGATAAGAGCAGATACCAAAGCGATAACATACTCCACACCTCTACGTTCAGCGACAACTGCCCAGAGTGAAGCGAACAAAAGAGTACCCAGGATCCAAATGATAGCCCAAAACCAAAACATAAGAGAAAGATAAAAAGAAGAGAATATAAAATTAAGGTTTGAGCTTAAAAACAAAAGGGAAAGGATACAAGAGACAACAAGAGAACAATTCAACGCTGTTTCAGATCAGCCAACTTCTTCTTATGAGAATCAATCATCCGCTTAAGACGATCAAGATCTTTCTTAGGATGCTTACCAGACCTAACTAGTTTCTTATGCGCAGCTTCAAGAGTCTTAAGATCATTCTCAAGCTTCTTTATATTCGTGGAAGACTTCACTTTCTTCTCAATCTCAGCGATACGTGCCTTACGATCAGCAGGTTTAGCCTTAGCTTCAGACCTCATTTCCGTAAGTTTCATACGAGCATTAGCTAGGGCCTCCCTAAGCTCATTGATCTTCTTATCCTTCTTCTCCAATTCCATAGCGTACTCTTTTCCAAGAGAGACCAACTTAGCAGAGAGCTCCTCAACCATCTTCTTCAAAGCAGAAACTTCCTGAGTATTCTTCCGTTGCTCCTCAAGGATCTTATGCTCATCTTTGATAACATCATTAACCAGATCCTGAAAATTCCCAAACTCCGATTCAATATCTGCTTTTTTTGTACGTTTGTTCAAACTCATAGACTTAAGGGTCTGGATCTTACTATGAATAGCAGCTCTTTGCTGCATCTTAGTCTCATAACTCAATGCCGCACGAGAAAGATGAGACATAAACTTACGCATACGAGAAGGATCAAGCTTCTTCTTAACAGGCTCAGTCTTATCATGAGCCGGAAGCTGAATCTCTACATAACCAGAATCTTTTGCCATCACTTCATCAACCCTTGCATCAAATCCTTAGCACTTGGAGTGCCAGGAGCGGGAGGAGCACCAGCAGGATTCTTTCCAGGGACAGCACCCGGCGCCGGAGGAGCACCCGGGGGATTTCCCGGTGAAGGCGGGATACCAGCAGGAGAATTACCAACAGGGGCTGAACCCAAAGGCGGAATATCAGGCATAGGAGGAAGACCTGAAGGAGGACTTAAAGGCGCACCAGGAGCAGGAGGAACACTACCTGAAGAAGCACCAGGACCATTAGCCGAAGCACCAGGCGGACCTAAAGGCGGAAGATCTCCCTGACCGGGCTTGGACGCACCAAGAGGAGGCGGCACCATACCAGGAGCAGAAGGAGAAGGTATACCAGGAGCAGGCGAAGGAGGAGCGGAAGGTGACGGTAAAGGACCTAAAGGTTTAAGAGGAGGAAGCCTCTTATGAGAAGACTCTAAATCTTCCAGTTTCTCCTTAATCATATCAGCAACAGCAACAATACCCTTAGCTATCTTCTGATTCTGATCAACAAGCTTATCCAACTTCTCATTGATAGGACCCATCTGCTTAGCGATCATCTGAGAATCATGCTCATCTAGCTTCATGTCCTCAGCAGCCTGCTTAAAGACTTCTAACATGACATTTAAGCTCTTATTAAGATTATCAATACTTGCCTGCAAGGTCTCTCCATGTTCAGAACCTTCCAAAGGATTCTGCTTCAACCTATCAAGCTCTTTCTTCAAAGCCAGAAATTCTTTTTTAGAAACAATAGCATATTCTTCTTCATCAGCCATAAGCACACCTCTTTTCTAATGAGTATATTCTATGAGCATAAACCATAAAATAATGTGTAACGAACAATATCATTACTGATCATAGATCATAAGAAGAACACAGGCAAGAATGTTTATAAAATTTGTGTTTTAAAGAATAGCAATAGAGGCCTTTTCCAGTTAAAATTCACTTAAGAGAAGTCCTGAAAAGAAAATAATCGTTTTTAGTTGTTTTTCAAATAACGCGTTTCAAACACAGCAGTTCAGCAGGATATCATTTTTCAGGATCCCAACCTTCTTCCTCAAGTTCTGAAGCCAAAGCTTCGGTAAAATCCCTATACTCAGAATCATCAAACCATTCTCTCGGATCAACAAATTCTTCAACAGACCCTTGGTTCTTAGAAGGAACCTCAGCTTTAGCTCTCATAGCGACAATATCATGAAGCTGTTTAGCATCCCATAACTTCTGAGGAACAGTCACTGCACGATAAGGCACTTCAACAACGCCCTTGTGCTTGGTCTTCTGAGAAGCTTCATGCAGACCAGCAAGGAAACCAGCAACATCAGCGCGTTCTTCTTCAGAACTCTCAGGAACAGAATAATGATCAAAAGGTCCGCGCTTCACACCTACAACAGTTGAATCACTATCAGAAAATAAATCATCTCCTAAACCATCAGTAAGACCAAACTCTGAAAAATCAGATACCTTTCCTGAAGAGCTCCTTTCATGAGTGCCGACAAAAGCTCCCAATAAATGATCAACATAACGTTGAGCCTCATCAACACTCCAGGACTGACCAGCAACATTCACCAGGCCATCAGGACCGGGTCGAACCTTACCATCAGCGCCGATAGGAGGAAGAGGTATGACCACCTTATCATCAGCCCTGTCAAGACGATTCTTAGCTAACAAACCCTGATACTCAAGACCGTATTCCATCCTTTCCTGAACATAATAAAGTCCAACTACGAGACCATTACAGCTCTTATAACCATTGTAAGGATGAATAGCAGACATTATAACATCAGTAAGGTCCTTAATCGTCTCAGTACGGTCAATCTTCGGAAACTTCATGTTCTTAACAACATCAATGTACATGTCAAGAATCTCCTTATTCGTCTTGCCTTCAATCTCAAGCTCTAAGAGAGGATTCTCACCGGTAGTTATGTAACGAAGCACCCATCCTAAACTCTGAACATCATGTGCAGGAGAGACTGGCTGACCTTCCATAGCTTCTAAAGAAGGAAAAGCCAAAGTACCCTCAAGAGGAGCAGTTTCTCCTATCTGACGGGCTATGCCCCAATCTATAAGATAAATACGAGAATTATCAACATCCAAGACATCCCTGCCGTCTCTCTCTTTCCGATATACCGGTTTGACCAGTATATTCTGAGGCTTAATATCACGATGAGCAATACCCGCCATACGATGAACAGCCCACACACCCTCAACAAGTTTAGTGAAAAGCTTCACCATGTCAAGCTGTTCCTCATCCTTTACAACCTCATTAAGATGTACAGCATCCAGGTATTCCATAGGCATCACAGCAACTACAGGCCTGTTCCTTTGACTCTGATAAAAACGTAATTTCTCAAGAGGAGAAAGGTCTAAGCCTTCAACAGCTTCTAAAAAACGCTTATACAGACGAGTCTCAGTGGAATCATTAGCAGAATACTTAAAAGTTCTCAGATGCTCACCGAACATTTTCGGGACCAAAAGATGAGAAGGATCATCATTATCCCCAAGAACCTTGCGTGCCCTGCGCGTCATCTCAACCTCGCGAAGAACAGCATCTAAGCCCCTATTAGATGAGCTATAATCCAGCTTAAAAACAATCTGTTCTCTGTTACCATCTTCATCAGGATGGGAGAAAGCACGGACTACAGTAGAATAACCACCACTTGCTATTGGATAAACAGAGTCAGGATCCCATTTACCATAAAAGTCATCACCAGACCACTGAGCCAACTGCTTCTTGAAAACAGAGACAAGCTGATCCTCATCCAGAAAGTCCTTCTTCAGATCACGACGAAGAGAATCAGGCAGAGTATGCAAGTACTGCTCTACAAGGGAAGAAGTGGATCGTTGATCTTTCTTTTTAGGTTCAGGAACATATCCGCGTGTTCTAGAGGCATCTTCAACAGCCCGTTCAAGAGATCCGTCACCAGTAGTGCCTTCATCATAATCTTCAGGAACCGAAGGTGCCAAAGCAGGACCAAGACCATACAATGTTTTTTGCGAAAGATCACTATAACTATCAGAAACTAAATCACTACCAAATATCCGAGTCTTATCTGTTTTATCGTATGCCATTTGTAACCTTCTAAGAGCCATACCCATAGATCACCACTTCTTATACAAAGTAGAGGTCATAGGTATTTATAAATGCTTTTACCACATAATTTACTAATAACATTTTTTTAAAATTTTAATCAGTTATTAGTAAAAATTCGTATGCTTCTTTTCTTGTTTCTAACGAAATTCCGAATGAAATAAAGGTTCTTGCCAGAATCAGCAAGACAACCCTCAACAAACAACAGGAAGATAAACCAGTTTATAAATTTTACTATTTTATAACCACCCACAAGTGACAAAAACATTTTCTTTCTACATTCAAAATACCTAACCGAAAGACTTAAATAGTAATATGTATAATTCTAACCATTAAATAAGGTATTAAAAAAACTATTAATTCATACATTAAAATATGTATAATATAATCTTTGGAGCA
>JALWQS010000152.1 GCA_027083015.1 Candidatus Woesearchaeota archaeon | reverse complement strand
TGCTACGCATTCTTCAAAGAGATAGGGCTAGAGAGATACAAACACTTCCTGGATCTTGGATGCGGCGACGGAAGAATAGTACTGACCGCCTCATTATTCACAAAAGCCACAGGAATAGAGTATGATAAAAATCTCGTAGAAAAAGCAAAAGAGATAAGAGACAAGCTAGGGCTTGGATGCGAACTGATACAAGGAGACTATATGAAACACGACATCTCAGGATATGACTTCATATTCATCAACCCCGACAAAGGATTCATGTGGGGACTTGATAATAAACTATCAAAAGAGCTGAAAGGAGAACTGTACATCTACAATGAGGTGTTCCAACCATCAGCGCTGAAGAAAGGAAAAAAATTCTGGACAGGACCTATGCCCATAATAAGATACACCAACCCAGACATCAAGAACAGCGAGAAAGAACAGAAAGAAAAATAATAGAAGAAAAGCAAGAGAACAGTTTTTTAAGCAAGGAGTAAAAAATAAAAAGCGACAACCATCAAGAAAGAACATGAGAATACTAAAAGCGCCCTTTTCAAGAGGAGGAATGGGAAAAACCGAAGGTTGCGAAAAAGCGCCCGACAAGATAATAGAGCAGTGCAAAGACCTCTACCTAAACGAATCAGGATTTGTGCCCAGTTTCGAGACAAAAGAGATAGAGATAGAACAGGATAATATAGAGACAACAAACAAAGCGATATACGAAGCAGTAAAGAAGAACTCTGAAGACATCATAGCACCAAGAACCTGCCTCTTAGGAGGGGATCATAGTATAACATACGCAAGCTTCAAAGGGTTCGCCTCGAGGTACAACGGAGCAGGACTTATAGTATTCGATGCTCATCCAGACTGCGAAAACGACTTCTCACCACCAACACATGAGGACTACCTCAAAGTCCTGATAAAAGAAGGAACAGCAGATAAGAACAGAGTCATACTGGTAGGAATAAGAAACTGGACAGGAGAAGAGAAAGAATTCCTTGAACAGAACGGAATAAAATACTTCAGCATGAAACAGATAATGATGCACGGAATAAACGATATCATGGACACGATAACAGAAACAGTCAGAGAATGGGGAGAAAGCTACCTATCCATAGACATAGATGTCTGCGACCCGGCATTCGCTCCAGGAACAGGATATACAGAACCAGGAGGCCTGACAGCAAGGGAAATGATCTATGCTATACAAAGACTAAAACTACTGAAAAACATAAGGATGATCGACATAGTAGAAGTGAATCCTAACAAAGACATAAACGATATGACCTCAAAACTGGCAGCAAAGATAATGACAGAACTAGCATAAAACTAACCGAGGAAACAAAACAACAAATAGAAACAGCAAACAAAATACCGATCACTTACCATGAAGCGGATGCTTCTCCCTCACATGTTCAGGCAGGTTTCTGGGAACCTCCTTAAGCTTCTTACCAGAATCCCTAATCTCAAAAACAACCTCTTCCTTAGGCTTATGCAAAATACCAGTAAGCAGGACTATCAGAAAAACAGGGATAAAGAAAACACCAATACTTATAGATTCCAACGTTGTAGTCTGCTTAGTACCGATATGGTATAAAGTATTGAAGAAAGAAATGCTCAGATGAACAACACCAACCCATATCAAAGTACGGTACTTCTGAACATCATAAGAGATCATAAGATAAAACAATGCCAAGGTAATCAAAGTCACACCCCAAGCCCTCATCAAGATAGGATCAGTAACCTTAAACAAGAACAAGAAAGCGCCTGCAGACTGAAAAAAAAGAGCAAAAACACCTACAAACATCATATACAAAGACATCAGTTTCAAAGTGACTGACAGATACTTCATCTTAGACAATAACCTCTTTTGATGAATAAAACCAGAGGATAGTATTTAAATGTTCCGAACAGCAAAACAGGAGATCAAGGCAAAAGATCAGCATTAAGACCGCCACGACCAATGCCTGACCTATAACTGCGAGAAAGATAAGGCTCAAAAACATAAGGGCCTGAAGGCTTACCTGGAAGCTCATGACACCTTAAACAACGAGCCTGGTAATCGTCATCACCCACCAAAACTATCGGATCAGTATAATCAACAGGCAACCACATGTCGCCCTTTTTCTTCAACCTCTGATTCTCAACAGCAGGATGACCGCATCTGACACAAACAGCCCGATGCATATTTATCTCATCAGCAATAGTCATCAGCTTGGGAACATCAAAGAAAGGATCCCTCTTAAAATCCCTATGTAAACCAGTAACATAAAACCGGTAACCCTGATAGATCGCATCATTTATAGTATCAAAAACCCCCTGAATAAACTGCGCTTCATCAATATAAACCTCTCTAATCCCAGGGTTATTCTCCAAGTAATCTCTTATCTGATCACCAGTCTGAACAAAGACTGCCTCTCTTTCAGGACCGTTTCTCGTCCTTATGCGACCATGATCATAAACTTCAATTCTGGTACCATCCTCCCAACGATCATCAGTCATAGGCTTAAAGACAACAATACGCTTACCGCTACGTTCAGCACTCTTGATCCTCTGGATAAGAGTATCAGACTTACCAGAAAACATAGGACCTATGTCAAGCACCAAACGACCCATCTGATCCACCAACCAAGGCTTATGATCAGGACGACCAGCATAATAAAAATGTTTCAGACAGCGGGGTTCCCAACGTTCAGCACCAGGCACCTTAACAGCACCCTCAGAAACAGAAGAAGATTTAATACTTCTGACAGCCTGTTCGGTACAGCCTTTCTCAGCACAGATGCTCTTTAGCAAGAAGATAAAATCAGACTTAGCCATAAGCTCAGGCATGTGATTAAAAGGTCTGCCCTCATAATCAAGATTTGTGCCAGAACCATAAACCATCCTTCCGCTCTCAACAACAGCAACAAGAAGATCAACAATCTTAGGATCAGTATAATGGTTAAGACCTGTACCGACAACAACTTCAGTATTTTCAGTGATAAGATCTGCAAGATCATCAGGATCGTCAGTCTCAACAGCATCATAAGGCCCTATCATACCAGGATTTTCAGGATCATCATTAGGATGCTTAAACAGAAGAAAATTAGAATCTTTCCAACTCTTTGAACCCCTTTTCCAAACACGATCCCTATAAGCATCAAGGGTGTTGACAACCCTTGTAGTCTTTCCAGACCAAACATTACCCACAATAAGCCGCATATGACTCTGCGTAAAAGGTCTCAACAGATCACCCATCTTAGCACCTCCTAACAACAAACAAAACACAAAAGACAATAATCAAATCTAGGCTGCTTAAGAACTTGCTAATAAACTTTCTTAGACACCAAAACATGACGAAAAGTATATAAACGTAGTTCTGTATTGACATAACATGGCCGATAAGTGGGTATTGCACAAGAAGATAAAGATAAGAAGCTTTAGCCTCAATTACAAGCATGTTTTCAGTTTCGAGTACTTATACAAGCGACTACATGAGTGGCTTATAGATGAAGGATACACAGATTCAGGTTCTGATAAATGGATTGAAAAATTCTATCTTGAAAGAATATCAGGAAACGGCATGAAACAGGTATGGGTGTGGTGGCGCACAGACAAAAAATTCACGCATTTTGTAAAATTCTACCTCAATGTAGATTTCCATGGCCTAGGACTAACATCAGCAGAGATAATCCACGAAGGAAGCAAAGTAAAGACCAACAAAGGAGAAGTAGAAGTCTTCATAACAGCCCATATGGAGCTTGACCCAGACAAGAATTGGGAAAAAAGCTGGCTGCTAAAGAACGAATGGTTAAGACATTTCTACATCAACCGTATCTACAAACAGAAGATAGACGAAGCAGAACAACAACTGATAAAAGATACGACAAGACTATTAGGAGCCATAAAGCAATACTTCCAGCTGGAAAGCTTCCTACCAGAATATGCGGAAAGACCATTCCATCCGGCTAAAGGAGTATAATATATAATAAGGGAACTTAACAGAACCCATAGTAAGCACAAATAGCAAGCATAAAAAAGCACATACAACAAGATAGCAAAAGAAGCCAGTAATGTCTTCTAAAGAGTCTCCAGCAATCTCTGATCAAGTTCTAAGCCAGGAAGCTATACAAAAGTGAGACAAAATAATCGTTTGTACTAATTAATGGTATCTCAATCCAGTATATATTTCTAAAAACCATGATTGGTTCATATATGTTTTTCTTCAACAATGTTTAAATATAAGTTTGGGGGAGGTATACCATGTGTTGTGTATTGGACCAACCCAAACCACAACATATTGTGGATTTTACTATTTTCCAATAACACACAAAAAAGGTCTGATAAGGCGAAAAAAACCTTGCAGAAAGGTTGGGAGCGCTAAGGCCACAGGAGAAAAACATGAAATGCCCTTATTGCGGAAGCCTTGATTCAAAAGTCATAGACAAAAGAGAAACAGACAACAACGAGTCAACAAGAAGGAGACGTGAATGCCTTAACTGCCAAAAACGCTTCACCACCTACGAAAGGCTCGAAAACATATCACTAGTAATAATAAAGAAAGACGGCACAAGAGAACAATTCGACAGAGAAAAAGTAATGAAAGGATTGCTAAGGGCGTGCGAAAAAAGACCAGTAACAAGGGACCAGCTGAACAAGATCGTCAACGAAGTCGAAACCGAACTAAAAAACTCCGAACTGACAGAGATACCATCAAAGAAAATAGGCGAGCTGCTCGTAAAGAAACTCAAAAGGCTTGATAAGGTCGCATACATAAGATTCGCCTCAGTATACAAAGACTTCAAAGATATAGAAGACTTCGAAAACGAACTCAACAGGCTGACCAGAAAAAAACAAGCAACAAAAAAAGACTAACTCCAAAAACGGAGAAAAAGAGAGGCTGTAAAAAATGGATGAGATCACAAAGGTAAAAAGAGTACAAAAAAGAGATGGACAACTAGTTCTTTTCGACGAAAACAGGATAACAGACTGCATATTCAAAGCAATAAAAGCAGTAGGACAAGATGACTACAACAAAGCGAAAGAACTGTCAAAAAAGACCACATCTATACTTGAGATATTCTTCAAAGGAGGAGTCATACCAACCGTAGAGATGATACAAGACCTGATAGAAAAGGTGCTCATCGAAAGTGCAGAAGTAGAGATCGCAAAAGCCTACATACTATACAGAGATCAAAGAAAAAGAGTAAGAGAAGAAGATTCAGTGATGATGAATGTCAACAAAACCATGGATGGATATCTCATGCAATCTGACTGGAGAGTCAACGAGAACTCAAACCAAGATTATTCACTATCAGGATTACTGATGCACGCAGCAAGCACCGTATTCGCACACTACACACTACACAATGTCTATCCGCAAGAGATATCAGAAGCGCATAGAAACGGAGATCTGCATATCCATGATCTGGGAATGGGAATCGCAGGATACTGCGCAGGATGGTCATTAAGACAACTGCTCACAGAAGGGTTCAACGGAGTGCCAGGAAAGATAGACAGCAAACCAGCAAAACACCTAGGAAGCGCACTCTGGCAGATGATAAACTTTATAGGAACACTACAGAACGAATGGGCAGGAGCACAAGCATTCAGCAGCTTTGACACATACCTAGCACCATTCGTAAAGACAGAAAACCTTACCTACAAACAAGTAAAACAGAACATACAAGGATTCGTATTCAACATGAACGTACCTTCAAGATGGGGAGGACAAACACCATTCTCCAACATAACACTAGACTGGGTAGTGCCAGAAGACATGAAAAACAAAAAAGCCATAGTCGGCGGAAAAGAGATGGACTTCACGTACGGAGAATGCCAGAAAGAGATGGACATGATAAACAAAGCATTCATCGAAGTGATGACCGAAGGGGATGCAAAAGGAAGGATATTCACGTTCCCAATACCAACCTACAACATAACAAACGACTTCGACTGGGACTCAGAAAAAGCAAACATGCTGTTCGCAATGACTGCAAAATACGGAATACCATACTTCCAGAACTTCATAAATTCAGAACTCAATCCAGGAGACGTCAGAAGCATGTGCTGCAGGTTACAGATGGACATGAGAGAACTAAGACAAAAAGGAGGAGGACTATTCGGAGCAGTAGAGATGACAGGATCCATAGGAGTAGTCACTATCAACATGCCAAGACTAGGATACTTATCAAAAACAAAAGAAGAATTCTTCGAGAGACTAGCAAAACTCATGGACCTAGCAAAAGAAAGCTTAGAGATCAAAAGAAAGATGGTACAGAGAAACATGGACAAAGGACTCATGCCATTCTCAAAAAGATATCTAGGAACACTACAGAACCACTTCAACACGATAGGACTCAATGGCATGAACGAAGCGCTTATGAACTTCTTTGGCCCAGAAGTCAATATAGCGACGAAGAAAGGAATCAAGTTCGCACAAGAAGTCCTAGACTTCATGAGAGACAGACTGGCAAAATACCAGGAAGAGACAGGAAACATCTACAACCTAGAAGCAACACCAGCAGAAGGAGTCTCATACAGGCTAGCCAGGATAGACAAAGAAAGATACCCTGACATAATAACAGCAGGAGAAGAAGAACCATACTATACAAACTCCACACAACTGCCTGTAGATTATACAACAGACATATTCGAAGCATTAGAACTACAAGATCCACTACAGGTAAAGTATACAGGAGGAACAGTACTCCACGGATTCCTAGGAGAACAGATAAATGATGTAGAAACCTGCAAAAACCTGGTAAAAAGGATCGCCTACAACTTCAAACTGCCCTACTTCACCATAACACCAACATTCTCAATATGCCCTAAGCATGGTTACATACCAGGAAGGCATGAAGAATGCCCTTATGAAGTGAGCGAACCAGAAGAAGAGCTGGAAGAGACCAGTCCAGTGACAAGAGTCTAAAAAAGGAGGTACAGAAAATGGCAAAATGCGGAATGAAATGCGAAGTAATGAGCCGAGTAGTCGGGTATTACAGACCAGTAAACCAGTGGAACAAAGGAAAAAGGGAAGAGTTCAAACTAAGGAAAGAATTCAAAGAGAATGATAGCATAAAAAGCGAATTCGGAAACAGAGGATTTCCTAAAACCGAGATGGAACAGGTAAACCAGTTTACTTTCTAAATTTTTTTAAAATTTTATTAAGGGTGAAAACATGAGGTTCAAACTATTCACAACACAATTCTGCCACAACTGCCCGCCAATGAAAGAACTATTAAGCTCGCAGGACAAGATGGAAGGGGAGTTTGTGAATGCATCAACACCTGAAGGTCTGGCAATAGCAAGAGAATTTAAGGTCGCAGCAGTACCTACAGTAATATTCGTCGATGATAACGGGACCGAGATAAAAAGGACCGGCAACAGAGAAGAAGTAAAAGCTATACTGAATGAAGTATGAAAGAAACAATCAGAAATAATCAGGATCATCAGAAGTTATGATAATCTCCTCAGGTCCGGAACCCTTCTTCACACGAGGTCTCCACTGAACCTGCTTCTTCTCAACAATATTTTTAGGTTGGCCGCTAACATCCTTAATGATGTTGTTCTCAAAGATCTTTCTGGCACTGACATTACCACAATGAGGACACTCAAAATACAAGCCCCACTTCCCAGAAACAGGATATACGAACTCACCACAAAGACAAACAAGCTTACCAAGCGAAGCATTCTTGTGAGAAGTACAGACGGGAACACCCTCCTTGGAAACAGTAGTGACCTGCTTACCACAAAAAGGGCACTTCTTGATCTGCGACCGACCATAACGCTTTGGAATCCTCATCAAACAAAGACAATAATGATAATTTAAAAGGTTTTTGAAAAATAGCAAAAGATAAAAAAGAGCTAGTAATCAGGGTCATATACAAAGGGGTCAAAGGAGGTCTTAAAAATGATAATAGCAGGATTGCAAAAAACCAGCCTGGTAGACTACCCAGGAAAGATATGTTCAACCGTATTCTTAGCAGGATGCAACTTCAGATGCAGCTACTGCCACAACCCTTCATTAGTGCTTCCAGAACTGATAAAAAAAGAAACAGTACCTATGCATCCAGAAGAACTCATAAAGATACTGAAAGAAAGAAAAAAATATATCGACGGAGTATGCATAACAGGAGGAGAACCACTACTGAACGCAGACATATTCAAACTATGTGAAGAGATAAAAAAGATAGGATTACTGGTAAAAGTAGACACTAACGGATCATTCCCAAAAAGAATCAAACAACTCATAGAATTCGATCTTGCCGATTTTATCGCTATGGATATCAAAGGACCGAAAGAAAAATACTCAGAAATAACAAAAACAAATATAAACATCAAAGATATTGAAGAAAGTGTGGAACTTTTAAAGCAGGGAAAGGTAGACTATGAGTTCCGAACAACAGTGATAAAAAGCCTGCTAAACAAAGAAGACATAATAAAGATAGGCGACTGGATAAAAGGAGCGAAAGCCTATTACCTGCAACAATCAAACATGGACGGAAAAACATTAGACCCCGCATTTGAAAAACAAGTACCTTACACACCAGAAGAACTGAAAGACATGGCAGACGCTATCAAAGATAAAGTGGGAAAGATAGGCGTCAGGGGAATAATGTGAGAACCAGAACACAACAACAAGTTGTGTGAGAAAGAAAGAGGTCAAGATGATATACAGCCACGGAAGAGACATCATGTTCGTAGTTCTAGCACTTATCTCAAGCCTGGCCATGATAAGCATGCATCACTATGTTGCACTGATCTTTCTGATATTAGCAATAACATACGTCATCTATGAATACGAGATAGAGGACTACATAAAAAATGCGAAAAACACTAGATAAGATAGGAAAAGCATTTGAGACAAGATACAAAGAGATCATGGCAGTCGGAACCCTGTTCTGTCTCTTAGCAGCAGCATTATACAGATACCAATACTATCCCGAAGGCGACGAAGTAATGGGACTAATAATAGCAAGCGCATGGTTCTTAGGCATAATACTAACAGGACAAGGAATAAGAGGCTGGAGAGACGCTGCTCAATGGAGCGCAAGATTCGTAAGGATGAAAACAAGAAACGGAGCGACCATAAGCATCAAGAAACGAGTGAAGAAAAAATGGAGATAAAGATATACAATATGGATCCTGAAGTCGAACACCCGTCCTACACAAGAGAAAACGACGCAGCATTCGATCTCAGATCAAGAGAAGAAATCACACTAAAACCCGGAGAACGACGAACAATAAAGACAGGAATAAAGATGGCCATACCGGACGGTTATGCAGGACTAATATGGGACAGAAGCGGACACGCCCATAAATACGGGATACATTGCCTAGCAGGAGTTATAGACTCAGAATACCGAGGAGAAATAGGAGTAGTGATGAAGAACTTAGGAGAAGAAGAATTTAATATAGAAAAAGGGATGAGAATAGCACAGATGCTAATACAACCAGTACTTACCGCGAAATTGATCCCTGTAGAAAAAGAAGAAGACCTGGGAAGCAGTGCAAGAGGTAGCGGAGGATTCGGAAGCAGCGGGAACAAGTAATCAAACAAAAAATCTTTAAGAAAACAGACAGCTTTTTCTCAACAGGATCATACAAACCTTACTATCAGATGATATTCTGGACAACGATAAGAGCCAAAGCAGCAGCTGCCAAGACAAAAAATGCTGAACGAGACCAGCGCCAAATCTTAGCACCATCAAAGATGCCGAGAGGTATAAGATTGAACAAAGCAAGCCAGGCATTTATGCGAAAACCATAAGAACCGATGATCTGAAACCAAGGGTTCGAAGCAGAGAGAAAAATAGCGATAAAGAAAACCGACAAGACAATATTCGCCGCAGGACCCGCACTGCTGATAAGACCAGACTGCTTCCTAGAGATATGACCACGAATAAAGACAGCACCCGGAGCAGCAAAGACAAACCCCAGAAAAGACATCAGCACAGCAAGGATCAACATCTTATCATCAGAACGAAACTCAGCCCAACAACGAAACTTCTGAGCCACAAGCTTATGAGAGAGCTCATGAATTATGAAGCCCAAACCCACAGTCATCAAAGCTATAGACAAAGCAAGCAAAAGACCACGACCAAGACCCTGCATGACAACAGCAAAAGCAAAAGAGACAGCCAACCAAGACTTAAAGATATCCACAAGTTCCTTACGAGAGGTCATAATATACATAAACAACAGATAAGACGATAGTATTAAAAAAGTTTCTCTATTTCTCCACATCATGAAACAAATAGCACAAGGCGCAGAAGCCAAGATTTACGCGGATGAAGATGTTATACTCAAAGAAAGATTCGAGAAGAAGTACCGCCATCCAGAACTAGACAGAAAACTGAGAAAAAGCAGAACAAGAAGGGAAGCTAAAGTCCTGAACAAACTCACTGAGATAGGAGTAAGCGCTCCGGGCCTGATAGAGATGGACGATAAAGAGATGAAGATAAAGATGCAAAGGATTCCGGGCAAGACGATAAAAGAACTGGTAGACGAGCTGGAAAGAAAAAAAGAGAAGGAAGAGATCAGAAGGATATTCAAAGAGATAGGTATAAAGACAGGAAAGATGCACAATGCAGGACTAATACACCAAGACCTTACAACATCAAACATGATAATGCACAATGAGAAAGGTAAGGTCTACCTGATAGACTTCGGACTGAGCTTCTTCTCGGAAAAGATAGAGGATAAAGCCGTAGATCTGCATCTGCTCAAACACGCAATCGAATCAAGACATTATAGGATCGTAGAGGAGTGTTTTAATGCAGTAAAAGAAGGATACAAAAAAAGCTGTCTGGACGCAGAAGCAGTCTTCAAACGGTTAGAGGTCGTGGAAGAAAGAGGAAGAAACAAAGGCAAGCACTGAAAACAGTCAAAAACCAAGAAGCAGAAAAGCAAAAAATAGGGTAAAGTATATAAA
>JALWQS010000151.1 GCA_027083015.1 Candidatus Woesearchaeota archaeon | reverse complement strand
ATACTTAATAAGGTAATTTGTCTTTCTGTTTGGCTTCACTTAAGCTGTTTCATAACCCTTTCGGTCAAGACCTGCCAATAAAGGACCTGAGCACCTTCAACAACTTGATCCTTAAGCTCATCAGGAATCTTAAGATCAAAGGTCTCATAAGTCTCAACATCCATAACATTGGCAACATCGCCATTGATCGCAAGGACCTGAGCCGTCTTTTTACCAATAATAGGAGTATCAACCATGTCATGACCCGGCATGACCTCAACACGCTTCTTATTATCAAGCAGACCGACTGCAGTGATACGAGCCTTAGCATGGCCGTGCTTACCAGGCCTAGAAACCTGAATATCGACAACCTTACAGGCAACGCCGTCCATAACAATATAACTGCCAACCTTAAGGCTGGAACAGCTTACTTTTTTTGTTTCGCCTTCATCTGTCATAAATACCACTCTTTTAGGAATATAACGCCCAAACAGGCTTGATTGTTCGGGACAGACCATTGTTTATAAATATTTTGGTTGTTCAGATAAGGAATGAGCTATCAAAAGGTATTAAGTCAAGCCAAGTTCCTATTCCTTTAAAAGATCTATCTCTTCCTAAACATAGCTTTTAATTTTGCCCTGACAGCAACACGACTCAAAGAACGTTCTAATTGCTCCGCATTCTTAAAGATTCTCTCTGCTTGCCTGAACTTACGATCATGATAATATGTCTTAGAACCAGACTTACGAAACTTATGTTGCTTATGAAGAACCTCATGAAACATCACGTAATCAAGATACTCTACTTTTGTATGCTTCAAGACCTGACTAATAGTTATAGTATCTGTCTTAAAATCGTAAGTCCCGAAAACGGTGCTGGACCAACCCCCCCACTTAAGATTAGGCTTTTCAACAAGACCAAGAAAATATTGTTCATTAACCCGGTCAAAAGAACTTTCAAGAACAGGATCAGACTTAGTCTTAGGGATAGCAAGATGAAGATTCTTTACAAAAGAATTATACAAGTCAATATTGACAGTGTCCTTACGACGCTTAGTCAGCTTAAGGATAAGCTCCTGGATCAGACCGATCTGGATCTCTTCAGAGATATTAAGCCACTTCCTTGAAAGGGCGGCTTCAAGAACCCTGCCTGTAAGACGAGCATTAGCACCATAATCCTTGAACCTGCCGCTATACTTGATCCTAAAAATATAATCTGCTTTACTCTCAGGAAACAATTCTCTATAAGCCCTTTCAGTGAGGTTCATAAGAAAACAAAACCATTACAAGTATAAAACATTGTTGGTAAATAAGCGATCGGCTCATCAATAGACCTTATTCGGAAACCTCATACCTGAGAATGGCAGCCACCTTCCCGATATCACGAAGCTGGACACCCTCACGAGTATCAGTGGATATTATCATTATAGAAGATCCCAGTTCTTCAGCTTTCTTCTCAAACTCTTCAATAGTCTCATCATCCAAAGATTCAGAAAGAAGCAAAGTATCAACAGCACCCATATCAAGCAGTTTCATGACGTGAGCCTTCCCATAACTGACCATGCCGGGTTTTTTAGCCAAGTAATTAAAGAAACGACCCATAATCTCCTTCTCTTTAGCAACCTCCTCATCAGCAAGGATATCCTGACTTTTTTCCAACAGTTCCTGAAGACCAAACTCTCCGGTGTAAGAGAGATCTTTAGTGCCGATAATCTTCTTCTGAAGTTCAGTCGTAATATATTCACGTCTCAAAAAATCATTTACAGTGACTCCAGGTCCGCCGATGATGATCCCTTTAAGACCCTCCATCTTAAGAAATTCCTCTTTCATATACTCAGCCACCTTCTTGTAATGTTCCTTAGTTGCGCCCTCACGAAGGCGAGAAAAACGCATAGCAGACTGACCACCCGCTTTCATCTTACCAGGGACCTCAGAATGTGTCTTTCTGATAGGGATGATGCTCTTTCCTTTCAAAAGAGCGATAGTAGCATCACGGCGATCAAGAACAACAAGACCATAAACTTCCTTAGTCTCGCAAAGCTCACGCAAAGGATCAAGAAGAAACTCTTTATCACACCGATAAGTACGAAGCTTCATAGGAACGGGAGGTTCCACAGACCAAACCCTGATATCCTGCTGACCTTCACGTTCAGCCACATTACCGGAAAAAACCGCAAGACCATTAGGAGGCGTTCTCTTGAAAAGCCTAAGGTGCTGGATCATGCGCTCCAAAGCACCCTGAACATTCTCACGCGTAGATTTTGACTTGATATTAGAAGCAGTACCCTGCTCCTGAGAAAGATGATTGATGATGGCATTGATATCATAACCTGCAGGGATATAGACAGAAACAAGTTCGGTATGCCTACCACGGTAATTCTCAAGATCTTTGATAAACTTCTTAAGATGATATTTTTCCTTGGCACTGATCGACATGATAAGATTGAGAAAAGAGGGGGTATTTAAAGTTTGGGACATCCTAAGTAATCTTTTTCTAAGACTTCTATTGACTAACGCCATAAGCTTTATATATGGCTTATTAATCCTTGGTAGCTTAAATGGGGCTATGGTGTAGCTTGGACAGCACGAGTCGGTGAAAACCGGTAGTGTTGGAGAAACTATCACTCGTGGTTTGGGGCCATGCAACCCCGGTTCGAAACAATCTTTTGTCAAAAACAAACAAAAGCTGCGGATGTCCGGGTAGCCCCATCTTAACCTTTATATTATTGAAAATCTCGTTAGAGATTTGCAAGGAGTTTAATACTCCGTCCTTTAGGGCGAAATGCTCAAAAACACTATGTGTTTTTGGCA
>JALWQS010000150.1 GCA_027083015.1 Candidatus Woesearchaeota archaeon | reverse complement strand
CGTTGATACTTATTGCTACTGCTTTTGCGAATGCTTTATTGCTTAGGGCTTGCATCCGTGGTTCTTTCCACCCTCCCAGGTGTATGTCTGCCATATGCGCGAATTTCATAGTTTTAGAGAATTTAAGCGAGTATTTTAATCTTGTTCTGCTTTTAAAGCATTTATAAATGAGTAAAAAGCTTTATATATGAAAACATCCTTACCAAGAAGTGACAATAAACATTTTGGGGGATTTGATTGGAAAATAATGCGGACTTTTTTGAAGACGAACAGAAGCTTTCTATGCTTGTTGATGCGTTATATGATTCTATCTTAGAGTCTAAGGAACCTGAGTTTCCAAGGTATTGTGAAGCTATTCTAGTCTTGAATTATATGCATTCGGAGTATGAGAAGATTAGCCAACATGAAGATGATCCCGAAACCGGTTCTCTTCCTGAAAGTTTTCTTTCTGAAAAGGAATTTCCTTCTTTGTTTATCGGTTCTGCTGATTACATGAAAGAAGAGCAGGCCGTAAGACCTCAGAGGGTCAGGGAGATCTATAACAATTGTGTTCTGCTTTATGGTCAGCTTAAGAAGGTTGCTGAAAAGTTTTCTGTTCCTGTCTCTCAGAAGCTTAAGGATATTGAAGCAGTTACAGGCGTCTTACGCACACAGAGTATCCAGGATGGCAGGGATCCTTTCAAGATCATCACAGTTAGAGATAAGTATCAGCCTTGAGCAATATTCTCTTCTTGTTTCGTTAAGGATGGTTTTGATTGTCCTGAGAAAGTGTTTATTTCACTGAATTCTTTCTGTAGGTTGTAGATCTTTCCTCTTCCTTTCCGTTGTCTCATCTTTTCTATCGATTCGTTCAGAAGTTTCCTGAACTGATGCACGTCTTCTGCATTCTCCAGCATTATTGGTGTCTTGAAACCCGCATACCCTATTGTTGTTCCCGCTCTTATTATCCTGCCCGTATATTTTCTTTTTGACGCTCCGCCTTCTTGTACCTTGACTGTCTCGTTGAACAGCATCTCCCAATACTTGAACTGTTCTGGACCAAAGAGGCCTTCACCGGTTACTTGTCTGACGTCTTTCAGAATTTTCCAGCGCTTCATCTCTTCAATGTCGCTGTTTCCTAGGAATTTTAGCCAGAACCTTACTTTTGAATCCAGTTCCAGCAGTTCTTTCTGATTTTCAGGCGTTATTTTTGGCGGCATAAGTTCTTGTGGCCTGTCTGGTCTTAATGAAGAATTATTCACCAGATAGGTTTCTTTTCCGTTTTTCCAACAGTTCTCTAGGTGTTGTCTTATCTCTTCATTGCTTAATATCAGACAGGAAATCCAGTCTACGGTCCTGAAGTTTTTTACTTCCATAGCTTCTCCTTCTTTTCTGCTGACGAACGCATCATGTACTTTCTGAAGAAATTTTCGGTGATCTTCCTCTTTTATCACTCCCCTATTAGTGTGTAAAGGGTAGCTTATCCAGATCTCGTCTCCTTGTTTTGTCATCCTGAGTTTTATCTTATACTCATCACCGACTCCTTTATTGAACTGTTCTTCAAACTTATCAAACATGACTTTTAACATCTTATGATAGTAAGTATCTTCTGGATCTGGTTTGTATATCTTGTTGAAAGCGTTGAATCCGTCTATCTCTATGAAAGTCATTATTTGAGGTCCTTCCAGGATACACATCTTCGCAACCAGTTCGTCGTAGGCTTCTTCTCTCAATGCCTTAGTAAATCTTAGGTCATAGCTTTTCTCCAGATGTCTTTTTTGGAGCACATTAAGATAGAATTCCTGTTTTAGTTCCTTCAGTTTTTTTGCCTCCTCAGGAGTTATCTTTCCTTTCTTTTTTGCTTCTGAGAACGCTTTGTAGAGTTGTGTCGCTATTTTCATGTCCAGTCCTATCTGGTGTGATAGTCTTTTTATCATTACGCCTTCAAATTCCTGTTCTGGCACGTAGTTTCTTCCTAAGTATATCTTATCGATTTCTCCGTCATAGATCAGTATCGACGGGAAGTTTGAGAGTACGATATTCTCCACTTTTCTTTGTTCTTTTTTGAACAGCGGTATTGGGATCAGAGGAATATTCCTTTTTTTGTCTTCCTGCAGTATTTCATTAAGTTTCTTGTTGAACATTTTTGGAAAGACTTCTTTTTCCAGGTACTCTGCTTTTGCTGCTGCTCTTTTTATGGCTTCATCCACTGCTGATGCGACTGCTTTCTCTACTTCTTTTATCTCTTGTTTGGCTTGTTCGAGCTGATGTTCTATTTCTGCTTTCTCTTCCAGTTTTGTCTCTCCTCCGAGGGATGATCTCAGCATTGTCTGTTTGAATATTGCTTGTTGGAATTTCACTCTTTCATTCCCTATCTTTAGCAGTTCATACCCCACCACCATCCTCGTGTTTAAGGCTTCGAATTGTCTCTGTTGCGGCGTGCCCATAAACCTGTTTCCTTGGTTTTCTGGTTTTTTGAGCTCTTTGAGTATCAGGTCTCCTTCATGGATCTTTTTCAGCGCTTTTTCTATCTCTTCTTTCGGCACTCCGACTATCTTATACTTTGTTCTTCCAAATATTGTTATGACGCCTTTTCCTGATAGAGTCTTCTTGTCTGGTAAGAGCGTAAATTCTCTCAAGAGTTCTTTTTTCAGTATTTCATAACCTGTTTCTATCAGTGCATCTCCCAGTTTATGTGACTCGTCCAGTATGTTGCAGGCTGTCATGTCTATATTCACTATGGCTATCGGTATTCCTCCCAGCTTGTTTACTTCTTCTGTCTCGTTCAGGTAGAGGTTTATGGCTAGTTCTGTTCCTAGTTGTGATGCTTTTCCGTTTGATGCGTATTCTTCGTGGTATCTTCTTAAGAGGTCCCTTATGTCTTTAGCCAGCTCTGTTATCTCTTCTTCTCTGACGGACTCATAATTTTCCAGCATGTTGTTTATCCTTACAACTTGCAGTTCCCAATCATGCCAGAAGGGTTTGACCTCTTTTAGTACTTGGAATTCTTTGATGAGAAGTTCTTTTAGTCCTGCTTCGCTGTAGGCTTCCTGCCCGGCTCCTTTTGTCTCTTTCAGTCTTTTGTCCTGTTCTTTCAGTACGTTCAGAAGATTGTTCAGTGCTTGTATGATTTCTTGCGTATCTGTTTTTTCTTTGCTTACCGGATTTCCTTCTTCATCTCCCAGGAGGAAGTGTGCTTTTAGCAGCTCTGTATAGTTCAGGTGTTTATTGGTCTCTGCTGCAAGTTCTCCCTGTTCTTCTTTTATCAGGCTTATTATCTGTTCCACAGTCTTGATCTGTCTTTTTACCAACTGGGCTGTATTCTTGTGTATCGCTATGACGTTCTCTACTTGCCCTTCGTTGAATAGTCTTGTCCAGTCGCTTTCAAAAAGATTTTTCTTCTCTGTGAAGAGCTGAAGAAGTGTGTTGCATGGCCCTATGATCTTCGCTCTTTTTTCTATTTCCTCTTTTGTGAATTTCTGCATAAGTATCTTTTGGATCCGTTTATTTATATAGATTTCTGAGAAAATGCTTGCTGTCTTACTTATCTTTAAGCTCGATGAACTCTTTTACCCGTTAAGTTTTATTCCTGAGAATGCGATTTTTTGCTTGCTTGTTGCTTGTTGATCTTTTGTCTTTTCTGAACTTGACTCTGTCTTGATGGTTTTGTTCTCCCTGACCACATCTTCAAACAATGGTATCTTTATGGGTGTGGCGAATCTTGCAAAGTTGCTTGTGATTATGGCTTCTCCTTTGTCTAGTGATGCTATGTTTCTGTCATCTGTTGATAGGTCTTGGGATGCTGATTCTATAACTGCTTGCCTTTCAGGTTTCATCTCTATTCCTAATATGATCTTTGTGTTCATGTTCGCCAATATTTCTCTTGGTATTAGAGATGGTAGTTGCGTTATGGCGGTCAGTCCTATCTTGAATTTTCTTCCTTCTCTGGCTATTGTACTGAATATGTTTGGCCCTCTTTCCAGGGCTTCTTTTCCCAGGACTCTGGGTGCTTCTTCCAGAACTACTGATATTACAGGTTTTGATTCCAGCTTACCCGCCATCTTGTGTTGTTTGTACCTGTTGAATATCTCATTTGTTATCATGCTTCCTATAAGTATTTCTACGCTTCCTCCGAAACTTGACGTATCTATTATGACTGTCTTTCCTTCTTCAAGGTCTGTACAGATATCTTTGATTGTTGTTTCACCCGCATTCAGGTCGAAGATTCCTCTGGTGTACGCTCGTTCTCCATCGAATTGTATCCCTAATAATTGCATGATCTTTCTTCTTATGACTCCTATTGTCGCCTCATGAAACTCCATCTTTAGTGGTTTTTCCAGTATTATCGCTTCTATCCATTTCTTTCCGTACTCGCGGTGGTAAGCATTTACTGCTTGCTCTTGGGCGTCTGTGAATGTTGTTGCTCCTCTGAAATGGCTTGGTCTTACTTGTGTGATGTTGATCTTCAGTGTCCTTGCACCTACTGGTGGATTTTTCGGTGTGTAGTAGAGTATATTTTCTTTTGCCGGATGGTCTTTCAGTCCTTGCCCGTTTCTTCCGTAATATTCATCATGTGGATCTAAGACGAGTATTCCGCAGTAGTCTTGATCGATCACGTTCCACAGCATCACTTTTACTAGATTGCTCTTTCCTCTTCCTGTTGTTGCTGGTATAAGTATGTGGTGAGTGAATGTTTTTTCTCCGGGAAGGCTTACCGGTACTTCCAGCACTTTTGATCCGCTTCTTATGTTGCCTAAGAACAGAGGATTTTTGGGTTTTGTCATGAAGTCTATATCTTCTGCCTCAAGTTCTCTTGCCTCTCCGAAGAATTTTGGTAGTTGTTTGCATAGGCTTGTATCTTTTTTTCTTATTATCGCTAATGGTTTTGCCAGCACCATCGTATAGTTTCTTAGTTTAGCGTCCATGAATGCTATCTCTGTCTGGCTTTCCAGGTTCATTCCGGATATCAGTTCAAGGTTCTGCTGGCTTATCTGGCTTCCATATACCAGATCGTATGATTGAAGCAGTATCTTCGTGTCTCCATCTTCCACTATCAGAAGTTCTCCGATCTCAAGGTTTTGGTCTGATTTCTTTCTTATCAGTACCTTTCCCAATTCTCCTCCTATGACCTGCCCTTTTATTGTCATGTTCTCATGGTATTTTGCTTTTTGTTTTAAACTTTGTCATGCGTTTATAAGGTTCTGAGGACTACAGGCTTTGAGACTTGATTTATTCTTTAAGGCTTACCTATTGGATCGGTTCCTTGCTCTTTGGATCTAGATAAGTTTGTTTAAGAAGCAGTTTTAAGAAGTAAAAAATTGAAAAAATTTAGAAGATGAAAATACTTTGTATCATCAGATACTTATCTTCTTTTCTTTGCTTTTTTCTTTGCAGGTTTCTTCTTTGTAGCCTTCTTTTTCACTGCTTTTTTCTTTGTTGCCTTTTTCTTTGCTGGCTTCTTCTTTACTACCTTTTTCTTAGTTGTCTTCTTCTTTGTCGTCTTCTTAGCAGTTTTTTTCTTTGTTGGCTTCTTCTTTGCTACCTTTTTCTTGGTGGTCTTCTTCTTTGCTGTCTTCTTCTTAGCAGCCTTTTTCTTGGAAGATTTCTTTTTTCTTCCGCCTCTTACCATCTTTGCGCAGGATATGTCTCCCTGTTTATCGATGAAGTAGAGGTATCCAGGTTCTTTCTTAACGCCTACTTTTGCAACCTTTTTTGGTTTGCCTGCTTTCTTTCCTTTACCACGAGCCATCTTTGCACAGGAAACGTCACCTTGTTTATCGACGAAGTAGAGGTATCCTGCTTCTTTTTTGACTCCAACTTTTGCAACCTTTTTTGCCATTTTAATTGACCTCCTTTATTTCTAGGAAAAACTTCTTATATCCTGTTTAACCTAGTATTTAAATCTTTTGTTTTTTTAGAGCGTGTCTCATCGGTGAAGTATTTTAGTCTCGAGGACAGAAGACACCCAGAAGGATAACTAGTGGCTTGTTGGCGGGTATGGTCTATCGTTAAGAAGAAGTCTGTCGTTTATGCCGACGATGATATCTCCAACTTTATTATATCATCTATTTCCCGCCGAGAGATTGCTGCACCTCTGATCTTTACACCCCAGAGCAATGACTCCAGGAGTATCTTCTTAGCATGATCTCTTTTTAGCAGGTACTTATCAAGCAGCCCTCGCTCATATGCTACGACTATAAGCTCTACTGATCTTATTACATTAATGCCTTTGGTCCAGTTTCTGAATTTTGCCAGGTTCCTCCGGTCCACGAATACCTTCCCCCTCATATGTCTTGCCAGCATATTTTGCAGTTCGAGCGGTTCTTCGATGAGCAGTCTTGTTACGAGTTCGTCTATGACTACTGCTGAAGCTCCTAACAGGATGTAGGTGGCTAATGCTTCCATCTCTGCATAATGCACTATCTTGACCCAGTTGCCTCGCACTTTGAATACATGGTTGGCCAGGCTCATGAGCTCGTCTGCCAGTATTTTTATCTTTGGGGTTTCTATCTTTGTAAGGACCCCTTTTCTTAGTCTGAACGATACCTGTAGCGCTTCAAACTTGAACTTTTTGGAAGCTAGTGGCTTGTCTACCAGCTCGTACTTTACAGCATTTGGTATGTAGAATTCTCCGCGGAACTCTTCTTTTAGGTAATCCAACAGCCAGAGCAGATTATTGGTTGTTAGGCTGATTACAGGTCCTGCATCAAAAACCAGCGATTTTACTTTTTGTTCCATCTGGTTATCCTCTTAGCTTATCCATTTATAGTTAACGGAATAATGATCTTGCTACTCTTATCCTTTCTCCCACATTTGTTGTTATTCCAAGCTTGTCGTGGATCTTTGTTTTTCCTATGTAGCTCATCAGTTCCCATTGACCGATTCCTAGAAGGTTTGCTGCCCTTGAGACACTTATTCCTTTCTCGTATAGGTTGCTCCCTTTCTTGATCTGAGCTTTTTCCATCACCTTCTCTATATATATCTTGAACTGTTTGTCTGAATTGTATATGAATTCTATTATCTTTTTGATCTTATACCTATAATCCTTGAATGCTTGTGATTCTATTGAGAATGTTGCGCTTGAGAGATAATTCCTTATGTCTTGCGGATACTCTGTTTCCAGACCGTATCTTTCTATGATCTTTGCTATGGCATAGAGGACTACCGCCATGGTCAGTGAATCTTCGTCCTGATAGAGTGCTGCGTCTTGTATTGCCCTCTCGCTCAACAGGTTAAGTTTAGCTACATCCCCTTTATTGACTGCTCTTTGTGATTGTTTTAGAAGATAGATCAGTGATTTTTGTACTGGTTTTGGTATGATGCTGTTATCGACAGGTTCTTCCTCGGCAAGGTTCTTTTCGGGATGCTCAGGCAAGTGGCGCTTCGAAGCTTCCCGTCCTGCCTCTGATCTTAGAGTATTATTCTCCTGTTTATCATGTTCTCTCTTTTTTTTATTTATCATACATCGCTTATTGAAGGCATTATTTAAGTATTTTTCGTGATGGTGTAAGAAACTTGACAAAAGTTTTATAATTCAGAACGTGATTTTGGAGAGATAGGATATTATTGCAGGGAGTTCTCTCTGCGATGTTGTTGTGGAGTTAAAATGGCCAGGTTCATGGATGTGATCAAGAGGTTTCGTTCCTTGTCTCCTGATGAAGAGAAAAGGCTCGATGCTTTGGAATGGTATGTTTCTGATGATGAAAAAAGAATCATCAGAGGTTTTGTCAAGGATGGTTCTGTAGTTATTGATCTTGAGAATGTATCTGTCGGAGGTCTTCTTCCTTCTATGACTGTTCCTAAGATAATTGCTAAGAAACCTTTGGTTTCTGACTTGGTTGCTAAGCTGAATTCTAAGATTGATTCTAAGACTTCTTCTGTGCTTTTCAAAGAATTTTCTAAGGTTATATATGATAATTGTTCTAAGATCATCGCTCCTGATATTGTGGGTTTTGACATGGTCAAGAAAGCTGTGGCTCTTCAGTTGTTTTCTCCTGAAAAGATCCATATTCTTCTTCTTGGTGATCCGGGTACTGGTAAGACGAGAATTCTTTCTTCTGTTACTGAACTGGCTCTTGTTTCTGCTATGGGTCTTGGTTCTGGCACTAGCGGTGTTGGTCTTTCCGTTACTGTGAAGGGTAAGGATGTTAAGAAAGGTCTTCTTCCTTTGGCTGATGGTGGCATTTGCGCTATTGACGAGCTGAATCTTATGAAGGAGGAGTCGCGGGCTTCTCTTTATAACGCTATGCAGAATGGTTTTGTCACTTATGATAAGGGCGGTCATTCTTATAGGTTTGATGCTAGGGTTTCTGTGCTTGCGACTGCTAATCCTAAAGGTGATAAGTTTACTGGCAATACTGTTGCTGAGCTTAAGAAGCAGCTTCCTTTTGATCCTGCTCTTCTTTCAAGGTTCCACCTGACTTTTTTTATACGTAAGCACAGTGTTGAAGAGTTTAAGGAGATTTCTCGCTCATTATTGAAACAGAAGAAAGTCCGACTTTCTGATAAAGAGATCTCTTTCATCAAGGAGTATCTAAAGAAGGCTCATGATATCTCCCCTTCCATTCCTAAGAAGTTTGAGCAGGAGATTGTTGATTTTATCGGGGATATTAAGGAGAAAGAAGCTGGTTATCTTGTTGAGGTCTCTCCCAGGATGGTCGTCGGTTTTTCTCGTCTTACTAAAGCGGCTGCAAGGATGGAGCTTCGTTCTCAGGTTCAGGCAAAAGATATCCGTCTGGTCAAGGATATTGTCTCCACCAGTTTGACTATCCGATGATTTTTTGAGACACTACCACTGTTAGTTTTTAAGGTTGCGCGGTCGGATTTGGAGTGTTAAGCTCACCGAAAACTATTTAAACAAACATTTGATTTTTGAAAATCCTGTCATACGCTTTTAAGAGCATTATTCTGAAGTGTTCCTTCAGACTTTAAGATAAGGTGTTTTGATGATAAAGATATTGAAGAAATTTATTGGTAAGGTGTTTAAGGACCTGTTCAGGAAGAAGAAGCATCTTAAGATTGGTCTTTATGGTCCTCCTAATGGTGGTAAAACTACTCTCGCTAATAGGATCTGTATGGATTGGCTTGGTGAGGAGATGGGCGTTGTCTCTAATATTGAGCATGAGACTCGCGAGGTTCAGGTAAAGGAACAGATAAACATCACCAAGGGCAATAAGTCTCTTTCTTTTTCTCTTGTTGATACTCCTGGTATCGCCACCAAGATCGACTATGAGGATTTTATGAAGAAGGGTATGAAAGCTAAAGAAGCTAAGGTTCGTGCTAAAGAGGCTACCCGCGGAGTTATTGATTCTATCAAATGGTTGGATAACCTTGATGTTGTTATTGTTGTCTTGGATTCTACTAAGGATCCTTTCTCTCAGGTAAATATAACTATTATCGGTAATCTTGCTGCTAGGAAGATTCCTGTTCTTATCGTCGGTAATAAGATCGATCTTCGTAGGTCTAAGCTTAAGAAAATCCAGGCAGCTTTTCCCCAATATGATGTTGTTGGAATATCTGCTAAGAAGGGAAATAATATGGAAGAGTTTTATGAGGCTTTATTCGTAATTGCTGGGTAAAAAGGGGTTTAACAAATGGAACTGACACTTCAATTCATACCATACGCTGAGATTGAGAACCTGTCTGGTCTTGGAAGGATCAGGAAGATCCTTAATGCTGTTAAGGAGAATAAGATAGTTCTTTTGGAGGGTCGTCTTCGTAAGGAAGAAGAAGCTGAGCTTATCAAGGCTACTATGGAAGAGATCAATAAGGAGTTTAAGGGTATTGAATTGGCAGTGATTGATTCCAGCGGTAAGAACTCTGATGCTGTTCGAAAGATTCGTCATAAGGTCATCAATATGCTGCTTGGCGATCGTCAGGGTCTGACTATTGTCGGTCCTGCCACCATTGTCAAGGAGATCAAGAAGGATCCGAATAAGATTCAGCTTTTGACTGCGGATTCCAAGAAATCTGGCAAGAGAAAGAGTAAAAGTAAGAAGAAAGGTCGATAAATATGCCTCATCAGTGTGTTCGTTGCAATAAGTTCTATGATGATGGTGCTGCTGAGATTATTAAGGGTTGTTCTTGTGGTTCTAAACTGTTTTTCTATGTGAAGAAGTCTGCTCTTGAGAAGGCTAAAGAGGTCAGCACGAATCTTACTGATGAGGAGAAGAAGCAGATTGAGCAGGATGTTTTGGAGCTTGTTGGTGCTGAAGAAGAGACTCCTGTCATCTTGGATTTTGAGTCTATAAGTTGTTCTCATCCTGGTAAGTTTGAGCTTGATCTTGTTAAGCTGTTCAATAAGGACAATCCTATGGTCTATAAGTTAAGTGAAGGTAAGTATGTTATTGATATTCCTGAGACTTTTCAGCGTCGTAAAGAACTTGTTGACGAAAATTAAACTTTTCTGCTTATTGTCTGTTGTTTTTCTGAAATTGTAGATTTTCTTTCACATTTTAGGCTTCTTTAAGAAAGGCTGGGACGACCGGGATTTGAACCCGGAACACCACGGTATCTGGTAATCATTCCCTGTCGGGTCATCATACCGTCCTGGGAGACTTCAGCCGTGTGCTCTCCCAGATTGAGCTATCGCCCCAATTTATTGGTTTAAACACCAGAATTAAAGTTTGATTTATAAGGCTTTTGGTATTCCTATCCTTATTATTTTATCTCTTCTTCTTCTATGTCCAGCCCTGAATCCTCCTCTTCAGAATCCTTTTTTTCTTTTTCTTCAGGATCTGGTGTGATGGCGTCATCTTCTGTTACTGCTTCTTCGACTGGAACGTCTTCTTTCAGTCCGGTCAGTATTTCTGTCTCTTCAGCTTCGTCTTCAGTTATTTCTTCATCGATTGCCGGCTCTGTTGTTGATGCTTCACCTTCTTTTTTGGTTTCTTGTGTTTCTTCTGTCAGCACTTTTAAGGTGCCGAACTTTCCTGTTGTCAGTTGTAGTTCTCCTTGCCATTCTCCGACATATCCTTTTTCTATGCGTACTCTGTCTCCGGGTTTTACCTGTTCTATCTGTTCGTTCCATAATGTCAGTTTTACTTGCCCGCTGTCATCTTTAAGCGATGCATTGGCTACTTTTCCTGTCTTGTTGAATTTTGTGAACTCTCTTGGCGAGATGGATG